>DASQWP010000293.1:0-22873 GCA_035640195.1 Gaiellaceae bacterium
GACCGGAGAGGCGAGGTTGACGAGCTCGAGCGCCGCTTTCGGCTTCGGGCCGCCGGCCCGCTGGATCGCGTCGTCGACCCGGCTGCCCTCCCGGAGCTTGTAGAGGCCCGGCTCGCGGACCGCGCCGACGACGTGGACGACGAGCCTGCGGGCCGGTGAGGGCTCGGCGGCGACAACGGCCGCCTGGAGGGGAGCCTGTGCAGGGTCGTCGCGCCGCAGTGCGTAGCTGCCCGCGAGCGCGAGAACCGCCAGGAGGACGAGCGCGTAGGCGAGCGCCCGTCGCCGCGAGATCGCCGGCATCTCCATGCCGGGCTACCCGCCGGGCGACGAATACGTGGCGAGGAGGCGCGGGCGGACGGCGGCGTTCGCGAACGAGCTCGAGGGAAACGCTGGACCGCTCACGCCGTAGTCCTCCTGCCACTCGACGAGTTTGAGGAGGAGGCCGTTGTTCGCCACGGCGCCCTGCCGCCACGACCGGACGAGCGCCGTCACGTCGATGGTCAACGACGTGTGCGCGGCGCTGTCGAAGAGGGTCGTCCTTCCCGCGAGGCGCTCGTCCAGCTCGAGCTCGCGCTCGTCGAACCAGTCCGAGCTCACGATGCGATGCGCGACGAGCCAGAAGCTCCCACCGTCGCAGGGGACTGTCCGGAGCCGCGGGGCAACGCAGGTGCCGTCGTGGACGAGACGCAGCTTGGCGGACGTGATCGTCGCACCCGCGGGGATCTGCCCCAGCGGAAAGCGCAGGGCCGCACGCCAGACCTTGTCGTCGACGCCGCCGACCGGGAGCCTCGGACCGTCGTCCACGTAGCAGCGCTCGTCCCAGTCGTAGCCCCACTGACACCAGAAGGGCAGGCCCACGTCGGCCGAGGGCCGGATCGTCGCGGTGGCGGCGCCCGCCGCGGGAGGAAGAAGCAGCGCGCCGAGAGCGAGGAGCAACACGAGGAAGCGCATGACTCGATGTTGGGGCCTGAATCCGCGCGCGTGGCGCATAGATCGTGACGGAAGCATCACGGGCCCGTCACGAAAGCTCGCGGCCGCGGCGCAACGTGCGGATCGAGCCGAACCCGCCGTCGGCGTGGAGCACCTGGCCGGTGATCCAGCCTCCCGCCGGCGAGAGCAGGAACGCAACCAGCTCGGCGGCGTCCTCGGGCTGCCCGAGCCGCCCGAGCGGGCTCGCGGAGCGGACGCGCTCGTAGAGCTCGGGGTTCGCGTCGAGCCAGCCCGTATCCGTCGGTCCCGGGTCGACGGCGTTGACGGTGATCCCTCGCGGCGCGAGCTCGGCCGCCGCCGTCAGCCCCAGCCACTCGACTCCGCCCTTGCTGGCTGCGTAGGCCGTTTCGCCTGCGAGCGGAAGCGCGCTCGTGAAGAGGACGATGCGCCCGCTGCCGGGGTCGCCCTCCCAGCGGCGGGCGAACTCCGCGCAGAGCAGGAACGTCCCACGCGCGTTCACCTCCATGTGGCGGTTCCACTCGTCGACCGAGGTCTCCAGGAGCCCACCCGCCCGGGAGCGAGCGTGCGCGACCACGAGAGCGTCGAGAGGGCCGACGTCCTCCGCGGCCAGCTCGACCACACGAGCCGCCGCGCTCGGGTCGCCGAGATCGTCCTCGCGGAAGGCGGCCCTCACGCCCACCGCCCGGAGCTCGGCTACGAGCTCCTCCGCCTCCCCGGCCTGCGAGCCCCCCACTCCTCCTCGTCGTACGCACGCCAGCCGCTCGTGGCGACGTTCCAGCCGTCGCGCGCGAGCCGGAGGGCGACGGCGGCCGCGATGCCCGCCCGCCGTGTCGCTCCACTGACGAGGACCGCCCGCGGTGCGAAGCCGTCGCTCACCGGGGATAGTGAAGCCGACGTGGTTCGCCCGATCAAGACGCAGTGGCAGAACGTCTCGCGCGGCTTCTGGTTCTACCCCGGGCTGGTCGCCCTCGCCCTCGCCGGTCTCGCCGTCGCCCTCGTCGAGCTCGATCGAGCCTTGACGGCGGACGGCCTCGCCGTCCTCTTCGACGGGGACGCTTCCGCGGCCCGGAGCATCCTCTCGACCGTCGCGGGATCGCTCATCACGGTCGCAGGCCTGGCGTTCTCGATCACCGTGGTTGCGTCGCAGCTCGTGTCGGGCCAGTTCACGCCTCGCGCCATCCGGAGCTTCCTCGGCGACCGCGTGAGCCAGCTCCTCGCCGGCGCCTTCGTGGGGATCTTCGCGTACTGCCTGCTCGTGCTGCGGGCCGTCCGGGCCGAGAACGAGTCGGACGGTTTCGTGCCCTCGCTGGCGGTGACCGTCGGGATTCTGCTCGGGCTCGTCGGGCTCGTCCTCCTCCTGGCCTTCATCCATCGCATCACCCAGCTCATCAAGGTCGAGAACATCGCCGCGCGGATCGCAGGGGAGACGTTGAGCTCGGTCGACACGCTCTACCCGGAGCCGTACGGCGAGCCCCAGCAGGACGGCACGGCGCTCCTGGCCCAGTGGGAGGTGGATTCCGAGCCGGTAGTCATTCGGCCCGAGCGCCCCGGCTACGTGCAGACGATTGCCCTGGACGAGCTGGAGGCCGCCCTGCCCGGCTCAGCCCGCGTGGACGTCGTCGTGCGACCGGGCGACTGGGTGACCCAGGAGTCGCCGCTCGCCCGCGTCTGGGGTGCCGACGGAGCCGACGGCGCGCTTCGCGAGCGCGTGGGCAAGCTCTTCGCCGTCCAGAGTGAGCGCGACATCGCCGAGGACGTCGGCTTCGGGCTCCGGCAGCTCGCCGACATCGCCCTCCGCGCCATCTCGCCGGGCGTGAACGATCCCACGACCGCCGTGACGTGCATCGGCTACCTTCGGGCCGTCCTGGAACAATTGGCCGGCCGCGACTTCCCGACCGGCGTTCGCCGCCTTTCCGGCAGCCAGACGGTCGTCACGCGCGGGCCGAGCTTCGAGAAGCTCGTCCGGGAGGCCTTCGCCGAGATCGGCCGCTACGCGAGCGCCGACCCGCGCGTCGCGGCCTCCCTACTCGAGGCGCTGGCCGAGGTCGCCCGCGCGGCCCGGGCGGCGGGAGCGCCAGAGCGGCTCCCGAGCTTGCTCGAGACGTCCGAGGACGTCGCCGTCCGTGCGCTCGAAGACGCGCGGACGGCGCGAGACCGCGCGCTCGTCGAAGAACGGCTCGCGGCCGTGCGCGCACTGGCCTCCTAGCCGAGGCAGGGTCCCGCCTCGACCGGCCGGAGGCGCTCTTCGAAAGCGTTCAGCACGAGCTCCACGGGAACCGCGTAGCCGCCTTGGCCGGTGCGCGTGCCGCCGAAGATCATCGCCAGCACGCGGCCGCGCCGGTCGACGACCGGCCCGCCGCTCTCGCCCGGCTGGACGCGACCCCGAAGCGGGACGACGACGCGCGGGCGGACCCGCTGCTCGTAGGCATCCGGGGCGATCACGGTGCGCCGATCCCCCGCCGTACCCGCCGTCACCGCGAGGCCGCCGTTTCGCGGGTAGCCGAGGAGCGCGACCGGCCGCGGGAGCTCGACCTCGGAGCCCGCTCGCAGAGGGGCCGCCTCCAGCCCCCTGACGCGGAGAAGCGCGACGTCGTTCGCCGCGTCGACGTAGACGGGTTGCGCACCGAGGCTCTGGCCGTGGGGGGAGAGGACGCTCGTGTCCTCCTGGCCGGCGATCACGTGCGCGTTCGTGGCCACCAGCCCGCGGTCGATCACCCAGCCCGACCCCTGCGTGCCCACGCCGCACGCCGTCCCGTGCACCTTCAGCACGGACTCCGCGGCCGCGCGCGCGCCGGGGCTCCGAAGGACGCCCGGGTCCGGCGGCGGGAGACGGCCCTCGAGCCCGGGAAGGAGCGGAAGCGGGTCGAAGCGGTTGAGCGCCGCCAGAACGGAGTCCGGAGGCACGGCCCGTACCAGCCTCGGCAGGATCGTCGACGCGCGTACTTCCGAGCGGAGCCCGAGCACCGGCTGCTGGAGCGCGAGGACAGCGACCAGCCAGCCGAGCGCGAGCCCGAGGAAGCCGCCCGCGGCGATGCCGCCGACCCGGTCGGCGAGGGCGAGGCCGGGACGAGCCGCCAGGAAGGCGCGGACAGGCTGGCCGAGAGCCGCTCCGACGGCGCCCAGGACGAAGGCTCCGACGAGCGCCCCGGTGAGCCCCGCGAGCGGCGTCCACGGGGAGTTCTCCGACAGCAGATAGGGCGCCACGAAGGAGCCCACGACGGCGCCGATGAAGAGGCCTCCGAGTGAGAGAGCCTGCGCCGCGAAGCCGCGGTAGAAGCCGAGGAAGGCGAAGACGGCGACGCCGAGCAGGAGGAGGGCGTCGGCGACGTTCACGTCGCCAGCATAGGGCTCCGTTCGGGCTAGACCACGAGGTTGACGAGCCGGCCCGGGACGACGATCGCCTTTCGGACCGGCTTGCCGTCCAGGTGCGAGCGGACGCGCGGCAGCTCCTTCGCGCGCGCCACGAGCTCGTCCTCGGAGAGGCCGACCGCCACCTCGACGCGATCCCGCACGCGCCCGTTCACCTGCACGACGAGCTCGAACGTCTCGCGCTCGAGCATGGCCGGGTCCGCCTCGGGCCAGGGCTCCTCCCACAGGCGCTCGTGACCGAGACGCTCCCAGAGCTCCTCGGCGATATGGGAGGCGTACGGCTGGATCAGCGACACGGCGGTCTCGGCCGCGAAGCGCGCGGCGGGATCGGCGGGCGTGCGCGAGATCTCGTTCACGAGCTCCATGACCGCCGCGATCGGCGTGTTGAGCGCGAAACGCCGGCCGATGTCGTCCGTCACCCTCGCGATCGTCGCGTGCGTCTTGCGGGCGAGCGGGGTGTCCGGAACGTCCGCGGCCGGCGCCGGAGCCGCAGCGAGCGTCACGCGCCAGAGCCGGTTCAGGAAGCGGACGATCCCCTCGAAGCCGGCGTCCTGCCACTCGGCGTCCTGCTCGACCGGGCCGATGAAGAGGAGGTACAGGCGGCACGCGTCCGCGCCGTAGCGCTCGATGTACTCGTCCGGGACGATGACGTTGCCCCGAGACTTGGACATCTTCGCGCCGTGGTAGTGGAGCATGCCCTGGGTGAAGAGTCGGGCGAAGGGCTCGCGGAAGCCCACGAGGCCGATGTCGTTCATGACCTTCGTGAAGAAGCGCGCGTAGAGCAGATGCAGGATCGCGTGCTCGATTCCGCCGATGTACTGGTTGACGGGGAGCCAGTAGTCGGCGACCGCCCGGTCGAAGGCCTCCCCGTCATTCCGCGCGTCGCAGTAGCGGATGAAGTACCAGGAGGAGTCCACGAACGTGTCCATCGTGTCCGTCTCCCGCCGCGCCGGCCCGCCGCAGGCCGGACAGGTCGTCGCCACCCACTCCTCCGCCGCGGCGAGCGGCGAGCGCCCCTTCGGCAGGTACTCGGCCACCTCGGGCAGGAGCACGGGCAGGTCCTCGTCCGGGACGGGAATCATCCCGCACTCGTCGCAGTAGAGGATCGGGATCGGGCACCCCCAGTAGCGCTGCCGCGACAGGAGCCAGTCGCGCAGGCGGTAGCCGACCGCGGGCCGTCCCCGACCGCGGGACTCGAGCCACTCGACGATCGCCTCCTTGGCGGCGGGGCTGGGCATGCCCGAGAACTGCGCAGAGTCGACGAGCTTCTCGTCCTCGGAGTGGCCGACGTAGGCGGCGTCCCCCTCCACCTCGCCCTCCGCGGGCACGACCACGACCTTGACTGGGAGCTCGTAGCGCTGCGCGAAGGCGTAGTCCCGCTCGTCGTGGGCGGGAACGGCCATGATCGCGCCGGTTCCGTACTCCATGAGGACGTAGTCGGAGATCCACACCGGCAGGCGGTGATCGTTGACAGGGTTCGTGACGAAGCGGCCGGTGAACACGCCCGTCTTCTCCTTCTCCGGGTCGGCCCGGTCGACCGCCGAGCGAGCGGCGGCGTGGCGCGCATAGTCGAGGATCTCGTCCGCGTGCGGGCTCCCCTCCACCAGCTTCGGAACGAGGGGATGCTCGGGCGCGAGCACGAAGAAGGTCGCGCCGAAGAGCGTGTCCGGGCGCGTCGTGAACACGGGAAGGTCGACTTCGAGCTCGTCGATCCGGAAGACGACTTCGGACCCTTCCGAGCGCCCGATCCAGTTGCGCTGCATCGTGAGGACGCGCTCGGGCCACGACTCGAGCAGCGCCATCTCCTCGAGCAGCGTGTCCGCATACGCCGTGATGCGGAAGAACCACTGCTCGAGGTTCCGCACCTCGACCTCGGCCCCGCAACGCTCGCAGCGGCCGTCGATCACCTGCTCGTTCGCAAGCACGGTCTGGTCGTTCGGGCACCACTTGACCGGCGCTTCCTTGCGGTAGGCGAGCCCGGCCTCGTAGAAGCGGAGGAAGAGCCACTGCGTCCAGCGGTAGTACTCGGGCTCGTGCGTGGCGAGCACGCGGTCCCAGTCGATCGCCCACCCCATCCGCTCCATCTGGCGGCGAATGGCGGCGATGTTCCGCTGGGTCACCTCGCGGGGGTGCCCGCCCTCGTTGATGGCCGCATTCTCGGCGGGGAGCCCGAAGGCGTCGAAGCCCATCGGCCGCATCACCTCGTAGCCGTGCCGGCGACGGAAGTGGGCCACGACCTCACCCAGCATGTAGTTGCGGACGTGCCCCATGTGCAGCTCGCCCGAGGGGTAGGGAAGCATCTCGAGGACGTACGTCTTCCGCGCGTGCCGGTCGAGCTCGCCTGCCCCAGGGTTGGGGACGTAGAACGCACGCTCGCGCTCCCACACGTCCTGCCACTTCCGCTCGATCGTCTTGGGGTCGTACCGCTCCATCGTCCTCGCTCCTGAAACGACAAAGCCTCTCTTGCGAGAGGCCAGGGAGGAGTCGCGCGACCGGCGTTCGCCGCCCGCTAGCTCCTCCTGAAGGTCGTAAGGCCGAGTGCCATGCTCGACCCGATTGTAACGATAGATGCTCGGTCGAGGATCTAAACTCGGCCGAGTGTTCCTGACGCGCCTGGGACTACCGCAGCTTTGGCGCAGGGACCCCGAGGTGCTCTGGCCGTGGATGCGCTGGTTCGTCGCCCCCGTGGCGATGGCGCTCGCGCCCTCCTACGCGTACGGCACCGAGCGCGTGCCTGCGAAGGGCGGGGGCGTGATCGCTTCCAACCATCTCTCGGCCATCGACCCTCCGTTGGTCGGGGCGCTCTGCCCGCGGACGATCTACTACATGGCGAAGGCCGAGCTCCTCGCTCTCCCGCTCGTCGGCGAGGTCCTCCAGTGGACCGGCGCCTTTCCCGTGAGGCGGGGCGAGGGCGACCGGGAGTCCGTGCGGCAGGCTCGCGAGATCGCCCGGGCAGGGCACATGGTGGGCGTCTTCGTGGAGGGCACGCGCCAGCGCCTCGGCTACCCCGGGCGCGTGCTCCCCGGCGGGATGATGATCGCCCTCCAGGAGGGCGTGCCCGTCGTCCCTTGCGGGGTCTACTCTTTCGGCTGGTCGTTCCGAAACCGGATGTCCTGCGCCGTCGTGTGGGGCGAGCCGATCGACCTCTCGGGACTCCCCCGCTCCGGACGGGGCCACAGGCAGGCGGCGGAGATCGTCGGCGGCGAGATCCTCCGGCTCTGGCGCCAGGCCGCGCAGGCTGTAGCGGCCGGGTTCCCGCCGGCGCTGCCGGACGGCACGCTGCGCGCGGGCCCCGCCTACCGGCCGCTGCGCGTGCCGACGATGCCGAGCCCCTCGACGAGCGTGAAGAAGGCAGCCGCGTAGGGCGAATGGGCCGTGCGGCCGTGGACGTCGGCCCAGTCGATCTGCTCCCGGAGCGACCGCGCCACCTCGAGCACGCTGTCGTAGTCGACGCTGTGCTCTCCGAGCGCCAGGAGCTTCGTGACCAGCACGTCCTCGAGCGAGAGGACGTGCATCTCGACGGCGTCGACCTCGAGCAGGCTCCCCCGCGCGAACATGCGCTCGTCGACAGGCCCGCTCGCGGGCCGGAAGATGAGGTCGACGAGGACGTCGCCGTCCCAGGCCTTGTAGAGCCAGGCCTCCGGCGGCCGCTCCGGCCGCATGCCCGCCTCGACGAGCGTCTCGAGGGCCCGCTCTGCGTCCTCCTCGCGCACCATGAAGTCGAGGTCGTGATCCGTCTCCGGCCCACCCCGCGCCCAGCAGGCGAGCCCGCCCGCCAGGAGGAAGGGGACCTCGGCGTCGCGCAGCGCGGCGGCCGCCTTCTTCAGCGTCGGCATCATGCGCTCGAACTCCTGCACGGTCACAGCGTCGCGGTACCCTCCACGGCCGATTGACGAAACGGAAGTCTCCCATTCGCGTGGCCGCCGCGGGGGACGTCCACGCAAGCCCGGAGCGCCGAGCCCAGGTCGAGGAGTCGTTCGCCGGGTTGGCCGGGCGTGCCGACCTCCTGCTCCTGGCCGGCGACCTGACGACGCTCGGAGAGCCGGAGCAGGCCGACGTGGTCGCCGACGCCTGCCGGCCGCTCGGCATCCCGGTGTGCGCCGTCCTCGGGAACCACGACTGGCACGGGAACCGCCGCGACGACGTCGTACGCGCGCTCGAAGACGGCGGCATCGTGGTGCTCGACCGCGGGTGGACTGTCGTAGACCTGGACGGGACGGCGGTCGGCGTAGTGGGGACGAAGGGGTTCGTTGGCGGATTCCCCGACGCACATCTGCCCGATTTCGGCGAGCCGCTCCTCCGTCAGGTCTACGCCGAGACGACGGCCGAGGTCTGGGCGCTCGAGCGGGGCCTCGACGCCGTCGCAGACTGCCCTCTCCGCATCGTCCTCCTCCACTACGCGCCTACGTCGATGACGCTCGAGGGCGAGCCGATGGGGATCTACGCCTTCCTGGGAAGCGACCGCCTCGGGCGCCCGATCGCCGAGCACACGCCGGACCTCGTCGTCCACGGCCACGGTCATGCGGGCACCTTCGAGGGGTTCATCGGCGCGGTGCCCGTCTTCAACGTCTCGATCCCGGTGATGGGACGGGATTTCTGGGTATTCGAGCTTCCAATCGACGAAAGGAGCCGCCGTGGCCAGGTGTGACGTTTGCGGCAACGACTACGACAAGTCCTTCCAGGTCACCATGGAAGGCTCGACGCAGACGTTCGACAGCTTCGAATGCGCGATCCATGCTCTCGCCCCGACTTGTGAGCACTGCGGGTGCCGGGTGATCGGGCACGGCGTCGAGTCCGACGGCCGGATCTTCTGCTGCGCGCACTGCGCGCAGGAATCGGGCGTGAGCGGTCTGCAGGATCGCACGCAGTAGCGCCGAGCCCTTAAAGCGGGCGGCACCGGCTTCCGATAGGAAGCCTGATGGTTACTGCTGTCTCGCGTCCGCCCCTTCGCGCTCGTCTGCGCTGGGACCCCTCCGTCCTGACGTCCCCACACGGACCGGGGCACAGGGCGGCGATGGCGCGCGGCGCCGTCTACCTCTACGCCTTCGGGGCAGCCCTCGCCTGCGCCAGCCTGGCCTTTCCGAGCGGGGGCCGAGACGCGTGGGGGATCGTCGGAATCGCGGTGGCCGCGCTCGCCGGCGCGGCCTTCCACTGCCTTGTCTTCGACCGCCTTCCCGTGGTCGGGTTCCAGCTGAGCGGAGCCGCCGGCACGGCGCTCGTAACCCTCGCCGCCGTCCTGGGCGGAGAAGGCGGCGGCGCATACGCCTTCTTCTACCTCTGGGTCGTCCTCTATGCGTTCTTCTTCTACGACGTCGCCGCCGCGACCGTGCAGCTCGGACTCGTCGCGGGCGCGCACATCGCGGTGCTCCAGCTGCCGGGCGTAACCCCGTTCACGCCGGTGCACACGCTCGTCCAGACAGGCTCGCTCGCGATGGCCGGGCTCATCGTCCTCGTCCTCAAGACGCACATCGCCTCGCTCGTCGACGGCCTGAGAGGGAGCGAGCACAAGTACCGCACGCTGGTGGAGCAGCTGCCCCTCGTCACCTACGTCCGCGGCCTGGACGTCCTCGACTCGAACTCGTACGCGAGCCCCCAGGTCGAGGCGCTCTTCGGGTACACGCAGGAGGAGTGGGAGACGAACAACGGCCTGCTCGAGCGCGTCATCCATCCCGACGACCGCGGGCGGGCACTGGCCGCAGCCGCCCAACTGCGCGAGACAGGGCACCCGATGCGCCTGGAGTACCGCTTCGTCGCGCGTGACGGCCGGATCGTCTGGGTCTACGACGAGACGCACCTCGTCCGGGACGGGGACGGTCGACCGGCCGGCGTTCGAGGCTTCCTCCTCGACATCACCGAGCGCAAGGAGGCGGAGCAGGCGCTCGGTGAAGGGGAAGAGCGCTTCCACGCGATGGTGGCGAACGTGCCCGGTGCGATCTTCCGCTGCGCCTACGACGACGACTGGACGATGGAGTTCGTGAGCGACGCGATCGAGCAGATCTCCGGCTACCCGGCGTCCGACTTCATCGGCAACCGCGTCCGCTCGTTCGCCAGCGTCATCCACCCGGGGGACCAGCAGTCGCTC
The DNA here is from genome assembly GCA_035640195.1 of Gaiellaceae bacterium. Taxonomy (GTDB): domain Bacteria; phylum Actinomycetota; class Thermoleophilia; order Gaiellales; family Gaiellaceae; genus DASQWP01. The sequence continues at coordinate 10,403 of DASQWP010000293.1, forward strand.
GCGCCCTCCGTCGCGGAGTGCCGCCCGTACGAGATCGAGTACCGAATCGTCCACGCGAGCGGCGACGTGCGCTGGGTGCTGGAGCGCGGGCAGGCGGCTCGCGGCCCCGACGGAGAGGTCCGAATCGACGGGGCGATCTTCGACGTCTCCGAGACCCGTCGAGCCGCGCAGGCGCTGCTCGAGACGAAGGCGTACTCAGAGACGCTCATCCGCACCGCCAACGTGATGATCGTGGGCTTGGACCCGGACGGCCGCGTGCGCGTCTTCAACGAGGCCGCCGAGAAGATCACGGGCTATGCGGGAGCAGAGCTCGAGGGCGAGGACTGGTTCGAGGTGCTCGTCCCGCGCGACCGCTATCCCGAGGCGTGGGCGGACTTCGTCCGCTGGCGCCAGGGCGGGGAGCTGCCAGAGGACTTCGAGAGCCCGATCGTGACGAAGACGGGCGAGGAGCGCCTCATCTCCTGGCGGAACAGCCTGGTCGGGCAGGGCGATCGAGTGGTCGGCTCCATCTCGTTCGGGATCGACATCACCGCCGGCAAGCAGCTCGAGGAGCAGCTGCGCCAGTCCCAGAAGATGGAAGCGGTCGGCCGGCTCGCCGGCGGGATCGCACACGACTTCAACAACATCCTCCTCGCGATCACGGGCTACAGCGACTTCGCTCTCGCGCGGCTCGGAGAGGACGGCCCCGCGGCGGACGACGTCCGCGAGATCCAGAAGGCGGCCGATCGCGCGACCGGACTAACGAGGCAGCTCCTCGCCTTCAGCCGCAAGCAGGTGCTCCAGCCGCAGCTCGTCGACCTGAACGACGTCGTCACCGATCTCCAGGGCATGCTCAGGCGGCTGATCGGGGATCACATCGAGCTCGAGGTCGAGCTCGAGGACGGCGTCGGGCAGGTTCTCGTCGACCGCGGGCAGATCGAGCAGGTGCTCATGAACCTCGCCCTCAACGCGCGGGACGCCATGCCCGCCGGGGGCACGCTCTCGCTCGCCACCCAGCGCCTCGAGCTGAGCGGGGCGCCCGACGAGCGCCTCCTCGGCGTGCAGCCCGGACCACACGCTCTGCTCGTCGTCGGAGACACCGGGCTCGGCATGGACGAGCAAACGCGCTCGCGCGCCTTCGAGCCCTTCTTCACGACGAAGGAGCCGGGCAAGGGCACGGGCCTCGGGCTCTCCACCGTCTACGGGATCGTGCAGCAGAGCGGCGGCTCCATCTCGCTCGACAGCGCGCCCGCGAACGGCACGGTCGTGCGCATCTTCCTGCCGCTCCCGCAATCCCTGCGCGAGGCGCCGACGGTCCTGGGCGCCGACCTCGACCGGCCCGCCGGCTCGGAGACGATCCTGCTCGCCGAGGACGAGGAGGTCGTCCGCGACCTCGTGCAGGAGATCCTCGAGGGCGCCGGATACACCGTCCTCGCGGCCGCCGACGGGCGGGAAGCACTCTCCCTGAGCAAGGCGCACGCGGGCGACGTCGACCTCATGGTCACCGACGTCGTCATGCCGGGGATGAGCGGGCGCGAATTGGCCGAGCGCCTGTGGCTCTCGCGGCCCGAGATGAAGGTCCTCTACATCTCCGGCTACACGGACATCGCGGTCTTCGATCCCGGCGTGCTCGATCCGGGATCGGCGTTCCTCCAGAAGCCGTTCAGCTCGGCCGAGCTGACGCAGAAGGTCCGCGAGGTGCTGGACGCCCCGCGGGCCGGGCTGGCCGCGTAGACCGCCCAGGTCGCGCTCAGGCGGCCTCGCGCTCGTCCGCCACGACGCGACCGTCCTGGAGGCGGATGATGCGGTCGGCGACGTCCAGGAGCGCGGGATCGTGCGTCGCCACGAGCGCCGAGACCCCCCGGGTGTCGACGAGGTCGCGGATGACCTCCATGATCGTGCGCGCGTTCTCGGAGTCGAGCTGGCCCGTCGGCTCGTCCGCGAGAAGCAGCCGGGGATCGTTCACGAGCGCGCGCACGATGGCGACCCGCTGCTGCTCTCCGCCCGAAAGCTCGTAGGGCCGGTGGTTCGCGCGCTCGCCGAGCCCGACGACCTCCAGGAGCTCCCGGACGCGCGCCTCCCGCCGGGCCGGCTCCGCCTTCTGAAGCCGGAGCGGCACCTCGACGTTCTCGGCGGCGGTCAGGATGGGCAGGAGCCCGAACCCCTGGAAGATGAAGCCGATCGTCGTGCGGCGGAAGCCGACGAGCTGCTCCTCGCCGAGGGCGGACACCTCCGCGCCGTCGACCCACACGCGTCCCGACGTGGGCCGATCGAGCCCGCCGACGAGGTTGAGGAGCGTCGTCTTCCCCGAGCCGGAAGGGCCGTGGAGGACGACGAGCTCGCCCTCGCCGACGCCGAGGTCGACGTCCGCGAGCGCGTGCACGACCGAGTCGCCGGCTGAGAAGTCCCGGCTGAGGCGCTCCGCCCTGACGATCACCGGCCGTTCTCCTCGGGCTCACCCGGCCTGTCGGGCCACACGCCGATGTGGTCCTCCTCGAGCGCGAGGCGGACCCGCCGCTCGAGCTCGAGCGCCGTCACGTACTCGTGCGGCAGCTGGAGACGCCCGACGCGGTCCAGGACGGCGAACTCCTCCGCTATGACCTCGTGCCCGTCGCTCGTGCGGCGACGCAGGGTCTCCGTGCTCGTGCGCCCGTCCCGGATCCTGACCGTCCGGCTGACCTGGGTGGAGACGAGCGGGTCGTGGGTGAGAACGATCACTGTCACGCCGACCTGCTCGTTGACCCACCGGAGCGCGGCGAAGAGCTCGTTCGCGGCCGCCGTGTCGAGCTCGCCCGTCGGCTCGTCGGCGAGGAGGAGCTGCGGCTCGTTGGCGAGCGCCACGGCCAGCGCGACGCGCTGCTGCTCGCCGCCGGAGAGGTGCTCGGGCCGCTCGTCGGCTCGCTCGGACATGCCCACGAGCTCCAAGAGCTCCCGCGTGCGCACGCGACGGCGGCGTCCGCCGAGGCCGTCGAGCAGCATCGGCAGCTCGACGTTCTGCCTCACGTCCAGGTAGGGCAGCAGGTTCCGGGACGTCTGCTGCCACACGAACCCGACCACCCGGCGCCGATAGGCCGTGCGCTCCCGCGGGCGCAGCGCGGTGAGGTCGTGTCCGGCGACGCTCGCCTTCCCGGCGGTGGGGGTGTCCACGCCCCCGAGGATGTTCTGCAGCGTCGACTTTCCGCTTCCGGACGCGCCGACCACGGCGATCACTTCTGCACGCTCGACGCGCAGGTCGAGGCCCTGGAGCGCGACCACCTCGAGGTCGGCGACCTTGTAGATCTTGACGAGGTTCTCGCAGAGGACGAGGGTGCCGTCGACGGCCGCTTGAGGAAGCACGCTCATCGCTCCTCCGCTCTGAGTGCCCTTCCGAGCTCGGCACGGCGCGCCGAAGCGCCCGCGGCGGTGACGGCGAGCGCGAGGACGGCCAGGAAGGCCCCGGCGAAGAGGGCGACGGCTGTGAGGTCGGCTGTGATCATCGGTTCGACTCCTGTGAAGGCTGTCAGATCGATTCCCGGCGCGATGAGGTGGGGTACGGCGAGGCCGAGCGCGATGCCGAGGGCGAGGGCGACGACGGCCGGGGGACCCAGCTCGAGGGCAACGAGCCCGAGTGCCTGGCGGCTCGAGAGCCCGAGCGCTCGCAGGTAGGCGACGTCGCGGGCCCGCGCGCGGGCGGTGAGCGCCGCGGCCAGGACTACGGTGAGCGCCGCGAGCATGCCCCCGAGGACGGCGCCCGCGCGGAAGCCGTCCATCGTGCCGGCGGCCAGAGGCGAGGCGCCGAGCGAGCGGTACACCTCCCTACTGGAGAGGACGGTGGCCCCGGGGACGGCTTCTCGAAGCGCGTCGGCCGCGCCGCCGCGCACGTAGAGCCGGTTCGACTGCACGATCCGCTCCCCGAGCGCCGCCCGAAGGGCATCGAGCGGCACGGCCACGACGGGCGCCCCGGCGGGCATCCCGGCAAGCCGTTCCCGCCGCTCGACGGCGACGAGCTCGACCCGCTGCCCCTGAACCTCGACGGTGAAGGGCCGTCCGAGGACGATAGGCGCGCCCTGCACCGGGCCGCCGGAGACGACCCCCGGGATCGGACCGCCTCCTTCCCGGGAGGGAAGCGGCTCACCTGCCGGCGTGTCGGCGACGGCGGCGTACTCGTCCTCCAGGGCGACGACCGTGACGCCCCCCAACGTGCCGGCCCCGCCGGTGACGACCCGCGCACCTTCGCTCACCCAGGCTTCGGCGACGGCGTCGGCTTCCCGCGCGACCGCCTCCGCCGCGCCGGCCGGGAGGGCACCGTCCGCGTCGATCCGGTGGTCGGAGCCCACCCGCGCGCGGGAGACCTCGGTCTGGCCGCGCTCGATCGTCTCCACCTCCACGGCGGCGAACACGGCGACCGTGACGGCGAGGACGATCACCAGCAGAGGCACGCCCGTCGCCGCGGACCGGCGCGCGACCCGGCGTGTCCCGAGCGCGGGAACGAGATCGCGCCGCCGCGCGGCGAGCCGTGAGAGGGCGGCCACCGGAAACGGATAGAGCCGCAGCGCGACGATTCCGACTGCGAGCGCGAGCAGCACCGGAACGGCGGCGAGGTACGGGTCGACCTCGGCTCCCTCCTCGCCCGAGAGCCCGCGCCGGCGCAGCAGGTACGCGCCCCCGAGCGAGACGGCGACGACGAGTCCCTCGAGCACCAGGCGACGGGGCGAAGGGCGCCCGGAAGCCGCGTCCTCCCGCGTCTCGAGAGGAACCGCCCGGGCGGCCGGCCCGGCCGCGAGCGCGACGAGGAGCGCCGCGGTCGCTGCGACGAGGCCGGCGACCGAGAGCGCCGACAGGGAGCTTGCGGGGCCGTCCACCACCAGCACCGCGAGCAGGTAGGCGACCATCGCGACCGGAGCGGCGAGGACGATCGCCTCGGCCGCCTGAGCGGCAAGCACCTGGCCCGCCGAGGCGCCTCGGCTGCGCGCGAGCGAGATCGCCTCGCGGCGGCGTTCGACCACGAGGAAGGCGAGCAGCCCGACGACGGCCAGCGCGGCGACGAGCAGGCCGAGTTCGACCGTGGCGAGGAGCGTCGTGGCCAGGTTCCGGCTCGACCGATAGCGGTCGAGCACCGCCGGCAGGGTCGTGCGCACGAAGGTGTCGGTGGGCCGCACGAAGCGGCCGTACCGGGCGTCCAGCCGGCGGAGGTCGGCCTCCACCGCCGGGAGCCCGTCCGCGTCGAACGCCTCCGGTTCGGCGTCGTAGCGCCACGTGTACTGGAGCGGCATGGGACGCATCGCCTCGGTCAGCGCCCCGTACGCCTCCGGGGCGAAGAGCCCGTACGCGAAGACGAAGCGGTGGTCGCCGCCGGGCGTCTCCTCGACGAGCGGCTCGTTCAGCGGCGCCTGCGCGGCCCAGAAGGCGCTGCCTGGGTCCCGCGGCTCCCACAGGCCCGTCACGTGGAGGACGAGGGGCGAGCGCTCGGCGAGCGGGACGTTCCGGATCAGAGGATCGCCGGGGTCGGAAAGGAGGACGAGGCGGTCGCCCGTGCCCACGGCGAGGAGGCCGGCCGCCGTCCGCGAGAGCACGACCTCGAGGGCGTGGGCGTCCCTCGTCTGGTCGACGATGCGGACGCGCGTCCTCGTGGTGGTCGGCCCGGGGAGCCGTCCCTCGACGATCCGGACGTTGTCGAGCGCGCCGGTGGTCTGGCGGAGCGTGACGTGGCGGGTCGCGCCCGGGAGCGGGGGGCCCGCGAAGATCGAATAGCGAGGCGCATCCACGGTGGCGGTCCGCTCCCCGACGACGCTTCGCACCGAGCCGAGCAGGCTCTCGAGCTCCTCGCCGCGGGCCTCGACCTGCGCGAAAGGCTCCCCCTCGGGGCCGGCCGGGACGCGCAGCGCGCGGAGGATCTCCACGTCCCGCTCGAGGGCGCCCGCTTCGGCGACGGCGTGGCGGAGGCCGTCGTCCGCCATCTCGCCCAGCGCCCGGGGGGCGGCCGCGAGCACGAAGCTCGTGAGCCCGACCACGGCGAGCACCGCAGCGACGGCGGGAGCCTCCGTGCGCAGTCGCTTGAGCAGCACCCGCGTGGTGCCCACGACCGAGAGCGGAGCTCGGGCAAGACGGAAGCGCTGCGGCGCCGCCCTCACAGCCATCAGCGAACCTCCCCGGCCCGCAGCGCGGCCGCGACGTCCACCCGGCGGAGGAGCCGCACCTCGAGCGCGATGATGAGGAGCAGCGCGCCGAGCACGGCCGCCTCGAGCCAGGCGACCGTTTGCCACGGGACCTCGACGATCGGCTGCGGGAACGGCTTTGCACCCGTCTGCGTGAGCGAGACCGTCGGGAGGACGAAATGAGCGAGCAGGAGCCCGAGGGCCGTCCCCCCGGCGAGGCTGACGGCGACGAGGACGCTGTTCTCGAGCACGAGCCAGCCCGTGAGCTGGCGGGAGGAGAGGCCGAGCGAGCGGGCGACGGCGAACTCGGTCGTCCGCTCGCGGGCGGACACGGCGGAGCTGACTGCGAAGCCGACGGCGGCGAACACCGCCGCGGCCAGGAAGCCCAGCGAGAGCGCGCCGATGCTGCCGAGCGCGACCGGGTCGTTCTGGAGCGTCTCGGCGCGCCCCTGCCTGCTCGTCACCTCGGCGCTCGAGAAGGGCGGCGCGCGAAGCGCTTCCGCGACCGCTTCCGAGTCGCCCGGGGCAGTGTCGAGCCACCACTCCGCGGGCCGGACGATGAGCGCGTCCGCGAGGTAGGAGAGCTCCCCGAAGAGACGGTGGTCCACGACCAGGGCCGGCCGCTCGGGGGCGACCGTGGGGAACCCGTCGACCGTCCCCACGATCTCCACCTCCCGACGGGCGCCCGCGAGCTCGAGCGGGACCACCTCCCCCACTCGGGCCGCCGTCTCGTCCAGGAAGGCTCTCGTGGCCAGGACGGGCACCGTGCTCACGCGACTGCTCGGCCCCGGCGTCAGGCGGAAGGAGACGTAGGGGTTGTTCGTTCCCGACGAGATGACCCCGCTCGAGAGCTCGAGCACGAGCTGAGACTCGGTCGAGCTCGCGATCCGCCCTTCTGGAGCTTCCTCGGCGAGCACGAGCTCGGGCAGGCGCACTTTCCAGGGGGCGGAGGCGAGAGCGACCGGCGTCCAGTCCGCCGCAGCCGCGGTCTCCAGCCCCTCGACGACGAGTCGGCCGTTGTTCGGCCCGACGGCTTCGAAAGGCGCCGCGACCCTGACCTCGATCGCCACGAGCTCGAGGGGATAAGCCGGCATCGGCCTTCTCTCGCCGCCCGCGCTCCCGGCCAGGTCGACGACGAAGCGTTGCGACCGCGCGCGGCGAGTGAACTCGCCGGCACGGTACGAGCGCAGGACGCCGTTTGCATCGCGCAGGACGACGGTGAGCGTCGGCGGGAACGAGCCGAAGCCCGCCAGCCCTGGCGTGCCGCCGAAGAACCCCACACGCAGGACGCGCTCGTCGAGCTCGGCCCGCGCTGTCAGCGACAGACGTCTGGGCTCGCCCTGGAGGCGCAGGCCCGCGAGCACGGGACGAGTCGACGCCAGCGGCCGGAAGAGCGTGCCCGCGGGCGCGACGGCGAGATCGGGGCGGAGCCTCACCACCGAGCCCGCCTGCGCCGCGTCCACTGCGAGGAGCTCCGCGGGACGAGATCCCGCGGCCGCCACCGTGTCGCGCAGCACGGGTACGGCTGCGCGAACGCCGGCCAGCCGCTCGTACGCTCGCGGAAAGCCGATCTCCGGCAGCGAGCCGGTGCGCTCGTCGGGACGCACTCGAACGTCGGCGCCCGTCGCATAGTCGGCCTGGTCCTCCTGCGAGCGCGACCAGGTGCTGCCGAAGGCGGCGGCGAAGAGCCCGATGGCGAGCGCGAGCGTGAGCAGAAGGGCGGAGCGGGCGTAGCCGCTCGGCCGCCGCGAGAGCTGGCGTGCGCCGAGCGGCGCCACGATCCCGCGGGAGGGAGCGACGATCCGCTCGGCCAGCCTCGTCAGCGCGGGCACGACCCGTAGGGCGAGGACTGCTCCCGCGAGGAGGCCGAGCGCGGGAGCCGCGACGAGCAGAGGGTCGATGCCGAGGCGTCCCTGAGCGTTCTCGATCAAGGGCGCGCCGTAGCGGCGCAGCTGCCAGTACGCGAGGAGGGCGACGACCAGGAGCACGACGTCGAGCCGCGTCCGCTGGATGAGCCCGCGCGACGGCGGGCGTCCGAGCGCGGCAACCGCGAGGGCGACGCGCTGCGACCGAAGCGCGGGGATCACGAGCGCGAGGACGCAGACGGCGCTCGCAGCGGCGGAGAGGCCGTAGGCCTCCCAGCCGACGCGCGGATCGAGGCCGAGCTCGATCTCCGCGAGTGGCCCGACCCGCTCGAGCGCCTGCAGCGAGAGGGCGGCGAGCCACGGGCCGGCGAGCGCCGCAGGCAGGGCGATCAGCAGCCCTTCGAGCAGCGTGACGACGGCGATTCGGCGGCCGTCCGCCCCTCGAGCCGCGAGGAGCGCCGTCTCCACGCGCCGCTCCTCGGAGATGAGGAAGGCGGTGAAGAGGAGGGCGTACGCGGCGAGGATGGCGAGCTGAAGCGAGGGAACGAGCACGCCCGAGCGGGCAACCAGCAGCGAGCGCTCGGCCTCGGCCAGGATGCCCGGAAGGTCGGTGAGGACCTGGAACGCGGTCTCCGCGCCCTCCTCCGGGGCGAGCCGCGCATCGAGGCGCTCGAGACCACGCCGTAGCGGCGCGACCTGGTCGATCTCGAGCTCGCCGAAGCGGGGGGCGACGCGCCAGCGCACGTCCCCCCTTCCCGCCTCGACCTCGAAGAACGTCTGACGCGGGACGACCAGGGGGCCGAAGGTCGTGAAGTCGCCGCGCTCGACGCCTTCGAGCTCGAGCGGGTCGGCGCGCCAGAAGGCGGAGGCGGGATCGGTCACGCGGTAGATCCCGCTCACGCGCACGTCGTAACGACGCGCCTCGCCGGTCCGTGCTTCGACGGGAAGCGTGTCGCCCGGTCCGACCTCGAGCAGCTCGGCGGCGGGCTGCGACAGCGCCGCCTCCACCGCCACTCCTCGCCCGGGCCACGAGCCGGCGACCAGCTGGGTGTGCCTCTCGACGCCCTCCAGGAAGCTGAAGACCGTGAGCGTGTCCTCCGGACGGCCGAGCAGGGAGAAGGAGGACGAGCGCCCGCCCCGGTAGACGTCCGCCGCCGTAGGCCCTAGGGCTCCTTCGAGCGCCTCCTCGACGCGGGCGTCGGCGGCCGCGTACGCGTCCTGCTCGACTCGGGCGGAGATCTCGACGCTCGTCTGCTCGACGGGCGCGCTTGCGAGGGAGCGCTCGAGCCCCGCTCCGGCCACGGCCTCGGAGTAGACGGGGATGGCGGCGATGAGCGCGGCCGCGACGAGGACAGTCACGAAGGCGCCGCTGAGAAGCGGCCAGCTCGCAGCGGCCCGCTGCACGACGAGTCGAAAGGGCCCCACCTAGAGCGTTAGGACGAGCCGGAGGCGGCGCAGGTTTGCACGCTCGGGATCGCGCGCCGTATCCTCGACCGGATGACGGCGGTCGTTCTCGGACCGGGCGAGCTCGTGCACGAGAGACCCTTCACGGATCCTGCCCACACGGAGCGCGAGGCGGACCTCATGCGCGAAGCGCTCTCGGAGCTTCGCGCGCGCGCAGGCGGGTGGACGGGCGAGGATCGCCGGGGCGTCGTCCTCCGCGAACGCGACGAGGACGGGCACCGGCACCTGATCGTCGTTCCGGACACCCGGGCTCTCCTGGAGGCGGACGGGCTCACGGCCGTCGGCTTCTTCGGTCACCCCCGGGCGGGCGTCGACCACGGCGTCCTCTTCACCCTCGAGGACGAGCTCGTGGCCGGGATGGAGGCCTACGCCGACGCCGGCCTTCTCACCTACTACGACGTCGAGCTGCCGAAGAGCCACTACGGCAACCTCGTCCTCTTCTCCACGCCCGACGTCCCGCCCGAATGGGTCGCGAACGCCGTCCACAGACGCGCGATCGAGATCTCGCCCGAGCACTACTACGACGTGCGGCTCCACAAGGGCGCCGTGACTGGCCGCCTCCTGGAAGGCGGCAGGCTCACGATCGAGCGGACGAAGTACTTCGACTTCGCGGGCGAGGAGGAGTGGCGGGCGCTCAGGCGCTTCGGCTGAACTCGTCCAGAGGGCTCGGGTGCTTCGGCTCGTAGAGCCCGACCTCGCCGCCGCCGGGGATCCTGAATCGCGTCATGAGGCCGAACCCCTCGTCGGAGATCGGCGCCGTGAACTCGACGCCTTTCCCCTCGAGCTCCGCGACGGTCCGCTCGATGTCGTGACACATGAAGAAGAGCTCGTGCTCGCCGACCGCTCGACCCCAGCCGGGGCCCGGATGCAGGGCGAGCTCCGCCGGGGGAGACGCGAAGATCAACCAACCCTCGCCCGCATCCACACTGGGGAAGCCGAGCACGTCGCGGAAGAAGGCACGCGCCGCCTCCGCGTCCTCGGAGTAGACGATCGTGTGCGCTCCAGCGATCACGTCGGTCTGAGTGGAGCCAGCGGGATTCGAACCCGCGACCTTCTGGCTGCCAGCCAGACGCTCTCCCAGCTGAGCTATGGCCCCGAGATGCGTTCCCAGTCTAGCCGGGTGAACTCGTAGTCGTCAGCCCGGCGGATCGAAGCGCTTGCGCCGGGCGACCTCGTTTTCACCCAAGGAGCAACGGGGACGTATTACCGATGCCAGAAAAGACCGACTACAGCCCGGTCACCGAGCGCGCGCCCGAGGCCGAGGCCAAGCGGGAGCGCCGCGTCTGGTCGACCGTCTTCTGGAGCGTCCACGCCCTCTGGATCTACGCGCTCCTCGTCGCCGGGATCATCCTGCTCGTGATCTACCTCACCGGGGGCTTCGGCGAAGGCGGCACGGAACGCTAGGCCGGCTCAGGCGCTGACGGCGACCTCGACCGACGGCACGTCGTCCCAGAGCTCCTCGAGCCGGTAGTACTCGCGCGCCTCCGGCGTGAAGACGTGCAGGACGACGTCGAGGTAGTCGGCCACGATCCAGCGCGACTCCCCCACGCCGGCGACGCTTTGCGGGAGTAGGCGGTCGTTCCGCTTCAGCTGCTCGTGAACCTCGTCGTAGATCGCCTTCGTCTGCCGCGAGTTCTGACCCGTGCAGATGACGAAGTAGTCCGTGTACGAGCACACGGGCCGCATATCGAGGATGACGACGTCGGCGGCGAGCTTCTCCTGCGCGAGCTCGGCGATGCGACGGGCTTGCTCGATCGGCGTCAGCGGCCTGTGTTCTCCTTCGTCACGTGCCCTCAGGGTAGCTTTCCCGCCCGACGACGGTCAAACGCTGCGGTAGAGGCCGCGCCTCGCGATCTCGCGCGCAACCGAGTCCGGTACGAGCCCGTCGATCGACTCTCCGTCGCGGACTCGGGCGCGGATCTCGCTCGACGAGACGGGAGTCGGCGGGATGTCGAAGAGCTCCACTCCGTCCACCCCCTCCAGGTCGGCCAGCGCAGGCTCGAAGCGCTCGCTTGGATAGCCAGGCCGGGCTGCCACGGCCACGCGGACGAGACCCAGGACCGCCTCCGGCTCGCGCCAGGCGCGGAAGTCGGCGAACTCGTCCGCCCCGACCAGGAACACCGTGTCGTCCCGGGCCGGCCGCTCCTCGCGCAAGAAGTCGATCGTGTACGCATGGTCGTCGCGAACGACCTCGGCCCCCGGGATCTCCGCGAAGGCGAGGCGGGCGAGCTCGAGGCGATCGTCCACGTCCGTCTCGACCGGCTTGTGGCCCGGGGCTGCGGCGACGAGGACCACGAGCCGCTCGAGCCCGAAGTGCTCCAGTGCTCGCCGCGCGAGCGCGAGGTGGCCGTTGTGCGGCGGGTCGAAGGCGCCGCCGAGGAGCCCGGTCACTCCTCGTGCTCCACCACGTCGTCCGGGCGGACGCCGGCGGCGCGAAGCTCCTCCTCGGACGCCTCGCCGCGCACCTTGTAGCCGCCGTCGGTGCGGAAGATCCGTGCGCCGCGCTGCCGAGGCGGCCGGGGCCGGTAGACGAGGAAATCTGCGATCTCATTTCCCGAAAGTGCCGGCGCACTTTCGGGAACCAGGGTGAAGAGGGCACGCTTCAGCTCCTCGATGCCTTCCCCCGTCACCGCTGACGTCGCGACGACTGCAAGCACTCTCGGGTCGTCGAGCTGGAGGCTCGGCCGCTTGTCCACGAGGTCGACCTTGTTCAGCACGACGATCTGCGGACGCTCGGCGAGCCCGGCGCCGTAGGCGGCCAGCTCCCGGTCAATCGCCCGAAAGCGCTCGGCGGCGTCCTCTTGCGCCTCGATCACGTGCAGAAAAAGGCGGGCGCGCTCCAGATGCGCCAGGAACTCGTCGCCCAGGCCGACGCCTTCGCTCGCGCCCTCGAGGAGGCCAGGCACGTCGGCCACCGTGAGCTGACGGCCGTCGGGCGCGTCGACCGTCCCGAGGATCGGCGCGATGGTCGTGAACGGGTACTCGGCGACCTTCGGCCTCGCATTCGAGAGCCGGCGCAGGAGCGACGA
>DASQWP010000294.1:0-2044 GCA_035640195.1 Gaiellaceae bacterium
AAGGACGTTGTTGGGGACGGCCTGCGGCGGGCCGCCGCTCTCGCACTCCTCGGCGGCGCCGCCGGAGGGCTCCTCGGCGGCGCGCTCGTCGCCGCCTGGGGGCGGCGCCGGTGGCTGGTTCTCGGGCCGGCGGCCGGACTAGCCGTCTCGCTCGCCGTGATCTCGCTCGCGGGCGCGGGCATGAGCCGCTTCGACTACGAGGCCCTCCGCGAGCCCACGTTCTACGCCCACGGCGAGGAGCTGCCCCGGCTGCTCGAGTTCTCCGAGCAGCTGCTCGCGGACGGCGACGGCTACGAGGACTCCTACCACGACGCCGTCGAGGGTCTGACGCAGCTCATCGCAGTGGCCGGCGCCGGCGGCCGCGAGCCGGCGGCGATCGACCGCTCGATCGTCGTCGCCTCCGACCTCCACTCCAACAGCCTCGTCCTCCAGGCCCTGGAAGGATTCACGAGCGGGAAGCCGGTCTTCCTCGTAGGCGACCTCACCCAGCGGGGGACGCGCGTCGAGACCGGCATCGTCGCGGGCGTGGCCTCGCTCGGGAGCCCGGTCGTGGCGGTCTCCGGGAACCACGACTCCCGCCCGCTGATGCGCGCAGCGGCGCGCGAGGGCGTCGTCGTCCTGACGGAGAACGGGCGCCTGCACGCCGACGGCAGCACCGACGGCGATCCGGTCGCCGAGGTCGCCGGGATGCTCGTCGCCGGCTGGCCGGATCCGCTCGAGAGCGCCACCGGCACCTTTCAGGGCCGCCTCCTCGAGCTGAAGGAGCGGGGGTTCGAGGACGCGCGGCGCGAGTTCCTGAGCTGGTTCGCCGGCCTGCCGCAGCGGCCGGAGGTCGTGCTCGTCCACCAACACGGGCTCGCGCACGCCCTGCTCGAAGAGCTGGAGGCCGAGGGCGGCCCGCCGGTGCTCGTCCTCACCGGCCACGATCATCGCCAGCACGTGGAGACGGAGGGCGCGCACGTCCTCGTGGACGGCGGCTCGGTCGGCGCCGGGGGCGCATTCGGCGTCGGCGAGGATCCCTCCGGCTTCGCGCTCGTGCACCTGGACGCCAACGATCGGGCGCGCGCCGTGGACCTCGTCGAGGTCGAGCCGGCGTCGGGCGCCGCGAGCGCGCACCGCATCGTGATCCCGGAGCCCGAGCTCGAGCAGGCCGACGCGGCCGGCAGCTCGGGTCCCTAGGTCAGCACCCGTGGATGGACTCCGCGCGGGCCTGCGGAGAGACCCGGCGGGTGGATTACGCTGCGTGCGTGGAGGTTCTGACTCCCCGGTCTCTCGAGGAGGCTCTCGCGCTCAAGGCGGAGCGCTCCGACGCGCGTCCAATCCAGGGCGGCACGGACCTCATGGTCGAGCTCAACTTCGACCGAGCTCGGCCCGAAACGATCCTGAATCTGAACGAGGTCGCGGAGCTGCGCTCCTGGTCGCGTGAGAACGGGGCGCTCCGCCTCGGCTCCGGGCTCACGTACACGGAGGCGATGGAAGCGGGGCTCGCCGGCTTGCTGCCGGCCCTGGCGGAGGCCTCGCGCACCGTGGGTTCCCCCCAAATCCGCAACCGCGGGACGATCGGCGGCAACCTGGGCACGGCCTCCCCGGCGGGGGACGCGCTGCCGCCGCTGCTCATCGAGGACGCTGACGTCGAGCTGGCGAGCGTGCGCGGGGAGCGCGTGCTTCCGCTGGCGGAGTTCCTGGTGGGCCCGAAGAGGAACGCGCTGGCCGACGACGAGCTGATCGTCGCCGTGCACGTGACGCCTTCGGGCGACCGGCAGACGTTCATGAAGGTGGGGCCGAGGAACGCGATGGTGATCGCGGTCTGCTCCCTCGCGGTGGCGGTCGACCGCGCGCGCGGCGAGGTTCGGGCAGCCTACGGGTCGGCGGGCCCGGTGCCGGCGCTCGTGACCGGCTCGCTCGACGAGCGGGCGGAGTTCCCGGATCGGGTCGCCGAGGCGGCGCAGCCCATCGACGACGTCCGCGGGACGGCCGCCTACCGGCGCCACGCCCTGCGCGTCCTGGTCGGGCGCGCGCTCGAGCGGGTGCTGACGTGAGCGCC
>DASQWP010000295.1:0-2594 GCA_035640195.1 Gaiellaceae bacterium
CTGCTCCTCGATCTGGTTTCTCGAGCGCGTCATCTCCCCCAAGGAGATCGACGCCCAGGTGGACGCGAAGCTCCGCGGCTCGCTGGCGCACACGGCGTTGAGCAGGTTCTTCGCCGGTCTTCCCAAGGAGCTCGGCGCCGAGCGTGTGGAGCCCGGCAACGTCGAGGACGCCGTTCGCTTCCTCGGGCGCTGCCTGGACGACGCGCTCGAGGGCGTTCGACAGGAGCTCTCCGAGCTCGACCGGCGCGAGCTCGACGGGCAGCTCAGGCGCGACCTCGAGAGCTTCGTTCGCGCCGAGGCCGAGTCGGACGTCCCGCTCGTCCCGCGCCGCTTCGAGGTCTCTTTCGGCTCCGAGCGCTCCGCGCCCGAGCTCCAGCGCGGCCTCGATCTCGGCGGCTTCACGCTCTCCGGGAAGATCGACCGGATCGACGTCGACCCGTTCAGCGCCCGCGGGATCGTCCAGGACTACAAGTCGGGGAAGACGGCTCATTCCGCGGCGAAGATCGACGCCGAGCTCAAGCTCCAGATCCCGCTCTACATGCTGGTGCTGCGCGACCTCGTGGGGATCGAGCCCCTCGGCGGCCTCTACCGCGCCCTCGCGGGGGAGCGCGACGCCCGGGGACTCCTGCGCGCGTCCGCGTCCGAGGATCTGCCCGGGTTCGCGAAGACGGACTACCGGGACGAGGAGGAGTTCTGGGCGCAGATCGAGCGGGCGGCGGAGCACGCACGCAGCTTCGTCGGGCGAATCCGCGGCGGGGACGTCCGCCACGATCCGCTCGGGGACGCCGGCTGCCCCGCCTGGTGCGACCTCTACGGCATGTGCCGGGTGAGCCGCGCATGACGGTCGCGGAGCTACGCGCCCCGAACCCCGAGCAGGAGGCGGCAATTGCGGCGGCCGGAGTCGTCTTCGTCTCCGCGGGCGCGGGCACGGGCAAGACGACCGTGCTCGTGGAGCGCTTCGCGAAGGCGGTCTGCGAGCGCGGGCTCGACGTCGACTCGCTCCTGGTCATCACGTACACCGAGAAGGCCGCCGGCGAGCTGCGCGACCGTATCCGCGCTCGGCTCGCCGAGCTCGGACGGCCCGATCTCGCTCGGGCCCTCGACGGGGCCTGGATCTCGACGATCCACGGGTTCTGCCACCGGCTCCTGCGCGCGCACCCGTTCGCCGCCGGGATCGACCCCCGCTTCCGCGTCCTCGACGAGAGCCAGGCGCGCGTGCTCCAGAGCGAGGCCTTCGAGGAGGCGCTCGCCGCCTTCTGCGCGGACGGCGACCCCGAGCGCGCCGGGCTTCTCACCACATACGGCGCCCGGGCGCTTCGACGCATGCTCACCGGCGTCTACGAGACGCTCCGCTCGGCCGGGCGGCCGCTCCAGCTCGATCTGGGGGAGCGGCCCGGGCTCGAGGAGCGGATCGAGGCGCTTCGGGAGGCGGCCCGCTGCCTCGCCGAGGACGCCGAGGCGGGCGAGACAGCGCGCGCGACGGCGGAGCGCACCCTCGAGATTCTGGAGGAGCGCTCGCTGCCCGAGCGGCTTCTCGACCTCTCGGAGCTTCGCGCGCGCGGGGAGCGGGCGGCCTCCTACGAGGAGGCGCGACGCGGAGTCGAGCAGGCGGCTCTCGACGCGCTCGCGGCGCGCGACCGCGACCTCCTCCAGGAGCTCCTCGAGCGCTTCGCCGCCGAGTACCGCGCAGCCAAGGAGCGAGAATCGGCGCTCGACTTCGAGGACCTCCAGCTCCTCGCCCGCGACCTGCTCCGCGACGACGCCTCCGTGCGCGAGGCCGAGAGCTGGCGCTTCCGCTCGATCATGGTGGACGAGTTCCAGGACACGAACCGGCTCCAGTGCGAGCTCGTCGATCTCCTCGCCGAGGGCCCGGACGAGAAGGAGCTCTTCTTCGTCGGCGACGAGTTCCAGTCCATCTACGGCTTTCGCCATGCGGACGTGCAGGTCTTCCGCGAGCGCCGGGAGCAGTCGGCGGGCGTCCTCGCTCTCACCCAGAACTACCGCTCGCGTCCCGAGGTGCTCGCGGCGATCAACCACCTCTTTTCCGCCGACTTCGGCCGGGAGTTCCAGCCGCTCGAGGCAGCCGGCCGCTTCCCGGATCCCGTCTTCGGCACACCCGTCGAGCTGCTCGTGACCGACAAGGCGAGCTACGCGGGCTCGGGCGTCCACTGGCGGCGGGCGGAGGCCCGGCATATCGCCGCCCGCGTGCGCGGGCTGGTCGAGAGCGGGGAGGCGGCTCCCGGCGAGATCGTGCTCCTCTTCGCCGCCGGCACCGACGCCGAGTGGTACGAGCAGGAGCTCCGCGCCGCGGGGCTCTCGACGTACCGGGCCACCGGACGAGGCTACTTCGGACAGCAGCAGGTGGTCGACCTGCTCGCGTATCTCCGCCTCCTGCACAACCGCTACGACGACGAGGCCCTCGTCACCGTGCTCGCCTCGCCGTTCGTCGGGCTCTCCAACGACGCGCTCGTGCTCCTGCGCCGCGCGGCGCCGAAGCGGCCGCTCTTCCAGCCCTTCGAGCGCGGCCTGCCAGAGGAGCTCTCCGACGACGACCGGCGGCTCTGCCGCGCCTTCCTCCAGCGCTACGAGCGCCT
>DASQWP010000296.1:0-5139 GCA_035640195.1 Gaiellaceae bacterium
GCTGGAACGGCGGCGGCCCGACGTCGTGACCGCGCAGTGGTGGAAGGAAGACCGTGGGGAGCGGGTGTTCGTGGACTTCAACCAGAACGCCCCGCACAAGACCGTCTTCGGCGCCTGGTCGGTGCGGGCGCGTCCCGGCGCCCAGGTGTCGGCGCCGCTCACGTGGGACGAGATCGACTCCGTGGACCCCGACACGCTGACGGCGGCGAGCGTGCCCGAACGCCTCGCAGCGCGGGGTGATCCGTGGGCCGACATGAACGAGAAGCCGCAGTCGCTCGAGCCGCTCCTCGCCCTGCACGAGCGCGACCGGGCCGCCGGTCTCAAGGACGCTCCATGGCCGCCCGTCTACCCGAAACAGCCGGGCGAGCCGCCACGCGTGGCGCCGAGCCGGGCACGCAAGGGGGCCGGGTAGGCCGGCAGGGAGTATGCTCGGCTCGCCATGAACGAGACGAAGATCACGCTGCCCGAAAGCGCGATTCCCGAGCGCTGGTACAACGTCCAGGCCGACATGCCGAACCGGCCTCAGCCGGTGCTGCATCCCGGCACCGGCGAGCCCGTCGGCCCCGACGACCTCGCTCCGCTCTTCCCGATGGACCTCATCCTCCAGGAAGTCTCTGGCGAAGCCGAGATCGGGATCCCGGAGCCCATTCGCGACGTCTATCGCCTCTGGCGCCCGACGCCGCTCTATCGGGCGCATCGGCTCGAGAGCGAGCTCGGCACGCGCTCCCGGATCTTCTACAAGTACGAGGGCGTGAGCCCCGCCGGAAGCCACAAGCCGAACACGGCGGTGGCGCAGGCGTACTACGTCAAGCAGGAGGGCCGGACCCGCATCTCGACGGAGACGGGCGCCGGCCAGTGGGGCAGCGCGCTCGCGCTGGCGTGCCGGCTGTTCGAGCTCGAGTGCAAGGTCTACATGGTCAAGGTCTCGTACCACCAGAAGCCCTACCGGCGCTCGATGATGGAGACCTGGGGCGCGAGCGTCGTCGCCAGCCCTTCGGAGGACACCCAATCGGGCCGCGCGATCCTGGAGGCCGACCCCGAGTCGCCGGGGAGCCTCGGCATCGCCATCTCCGAGGCGGTCGAGGACGCCGCGCAGCGCGAGGACACGGCCTACTCGCTCGGAAGCGTGCTCAACCACGTGCTCATGCACCAAACGGTGATCGGCCAGGAGGCCGTCGCCCAGATGGAGCAGGCCGGCGCCTTCCCGGACCTCGTCGCCGGCTGCGTCGGCGGGGGCTCGAACTTCGCCGGGCTCGCCTTCCCGTTCCTACGGGAGAAGATCGCGGGGCGGGAGATCGAGGTCCTCGCCTGCGAGCCGGCCGCGTGCCCGACGCTCACACGCGGGCCGTTCGCCTACGACTTCGGCGACACGGGCCAGCTGACGCCGCTCGTCCCCATGCACACGCTCGGCCACGACTTCGTCCCGCCCGCGATCCACGCCGGGGGTCTCCGCTACCACGGCGTCGCTCCCCTCATCTCGCAGCTCGTGCTCGATGAGCTCGTGCGCGCGGAGGCGTACCAGCAGACGGACGTGTTCGACTCGGCGGTCAGGTTCGCGCGCACGGAAGGGATCATCCCGGCGCCCGAGGCCGCGCACGCCGTCCACGGCGTCGTCCGCGCTGCGGCGCAGGCGGACGAGGAGGGTCGCGAGCGCACGATCCTCTTCAACCTCTCGGGCCACGGGCACTTCGACCTCGGCGCCTACGACGCCCATCTCGGCGGCAAGCTCGAGGACTTCGAGCTCCCGGAAGCGGAGATCGAGCGCGCCCTCCAGGCGATCGAGCCGCTGCCGAAGCCGGCCGGCGCTCCCTCCTGACGATGCTCAGGGAAGCGGGAATCGTGGCGATCGTGCCCGTGTCGGACGTCGAGGCGGGCCTCAGCTTCTACGCGGAGACCCTGGGCCTTGAGCTCTTGGAGCGCCGCGAGGACCTCCCGGAGAACCGGGAGGCGGAGCTCACGGCGGCCCACGGGAGGCTCCTCCTCTACGAGAGCGTCGGCGCCGGCAAGAGCCGGCACACCGTGGCGGGCTTCCGCGTGGCCGACCTGGACGCGGTTGTCGTAGGGCTGCGCGAGCGGGGCGTCGAGTCGAGGAGTACGACCTCCCGCAGCTCAAGACCGAGGGCGGCATCGCCACCGTCGGCGACGTTCGCGCCGCCTGGTGCCGCGACCCGGACGGCAACCTCCTCGCCGTGGAGTCCGTCCCCGGGCGCTGAGCCGGCCGCTCAGCACTCGGGCGCCAGGAGCTTCCGACATGGGCCGGGCAGGATTCGAACCTGCGACCTTGGGATTAAAAGTCCCCTGCTCTGCCAGCTGAGCTACCGGCCCCGCGGAGACGAGTGTAGCCGCGGCCGGGCGCTATCCTTCCCGGGCCGCCCCCATCGACTAGCGGCCCAGGTCACGGCCCTTTCAAGGCCGTAGCGCGGGTTCGAATCCCGCTGGGGGCACGGGCGGTTAGCTCAGCTGGGAGAGCGCCTGCCTTACAAGCAGGAGGTCGCTGGTTCGAGCCCGGCACCGCCCACTCCGAAGCCGTCCGGCGCATCGCTAGAATTGCCGGGCCTGGGGGCGTAGTTCAGTTGGTTAGAACGCCGGCCTGTCACGCCGGAGGTCGCGGGTTCGAGTCCCGTCGCTCCCGTAAACTACCTGCAAATCGGCATTCCGGTGCCCGCGCGCGAGCTATGCCCAACGCCGGAAGCGCCTTCTGAGTCGATTACCTGGCCGGTGATCCAGCGGGCGTCGTCGCTGCAGAGCCAAGCGACGAGCCGGGCCGCGTCGTCGGGCTCGCCCCAGCGGCCGAACGGCATCGCACGGCCGGGGTCGTGATCGCTGGAGGCCCATCCCCGTGTCGGTCGGGCCGGGGTTGACGGTGTTGACGGTGATCCCGCGGTCGGCGAGCTCCTCCGCCGGTGTAAGCGTCGCCTGGTGGAGGCGCCCCCTTCATACACGGCGTACGCCACCTCGCGGCTCATCGGCGCCCGGTGCTGTCCGGAGGTGAACAGGACGACGCGGCCCTCGGCACGACGGCCGTCGTGCTGGGCCGCGAACTCCTGCACGAGGAGGAGTGAAGCGCGGACGTTCTCGTGCAGGAAGGCATCGATCTCTCCCGCGGTCAGGTCCGCGCGCGGCCGAGACCGCTGCGGGCGTGGTTCACGATAAGCAGGTCGAGCGGCCCGAGTGCGTTGCGTGCGGTGGAGACGACCTGTGCTGGTGAGGCAGGGTCGCTGAAGTCGGCCTCCGTGAACGGGACGCCGAGTTTGCGTGCGACCGCCTCCGTCCCTCCTGGCTCGGCACCCCACGCTGCGCCGCATCGCGGGCCGTCCAGCCTTGCACGAACACGGACGCACCTGCGTCGAGGAGCTGCCGCGCGACCGCAAACCCGATCCCGGCGCGACGGCTGACACCGGTAACGAGAGCGTTGCGACCTGCGAGGTCCACGTGAGTCCCGACTCTAAAGGCGGGTTGAGGGACCTGACCAGCTCGGCCGCTTCGGAGGGAGTCGCGGGCAGGCTAGCTGGCGAGAGCCTCGGCCAGTTGTGTGCGTGAGCCGATCCGGAGCTTGCGGAAGGCGTTGCTGAGGTGCATCTCGACTGTCCGCGGCGTGACGAAGAGCGCCTGGGCGATCTGACGGTTCGTCATGCCTTCGGAGGCCATGCCGGCCACCCGGCGCTCGCTCGGCGTGAGCGCTGCGGCGCCCGAGACGGCGGTGGCGCGCGGCTTGGCGCCGGCCGCGACGAGTTCCTCGCGTGCGCGCTCGGCGAGTGCCAGCGCGCCGCACCGCTGGGCGAGGTCGAGGCCGGCGCGGAGCCGATCGCGGGCCTCGATCCGCTTGAGGGAGCGCCGGAGCGCAGAGCCGAGCTCGACGAGCGAGCGGGCGCGCTCGAGCAATGCCGGAGACTGCTCGAGGAGAAGGACGGAGTCGCGTAGGGACGCGAGCCCTGCGTCGCCGCCTTCGACGAGCCCCGCGACGCGCAGGGCATGCCCTGCGGCGCGAGGCGCGCCCCAGCGGCGGGCAAGCTCGAGCTCGGCCGCGGCGAGCCGCCGCGCCTCCTCGTTCCTGCCGGCTACGAGGAGCGCAAGTGCGGCGTCCGAGCGCCAGTGCGTCGCCGCCGGATTGCGTATCCCGACGCTCTCGTAGATGCGTCCGCATGCCAACGCGTCGGCCGCCGCCGCCTCGGGACTCCCTTGAGCGAGGCGGAGGGCGGCGCGTGCCCGGAGGAGCGACACGTCCGCATAGCTCTCGGCGAGCGGGCCGTCTGCCCCCGCCTCAGCGAGGAGGTCGGCCGCCTCGTCGAGTCGTCCGCGCTCGACGAGGGTCTGGGCGAGCCACGCGACGCAGTATGCCGCGAACATCACCCGCCGGTGGGGAAGCGCGTCGAGCGAAGCGCGAGCGTCGGCCTCCGCCTCCGCGAGCCGGCCGACGTAGAAGCCGATCGACGCGCGGACCATCGACGTGCCGGAGAAGGAGACGGGGGCGCCGCGGCGCCGCGCTTCGGCGAGTACCCCGTCGACGAACGCGAGCGCCGGGTCGAAGCGGTCGGCCCAGACGAGCGTGTAGACGCCGCCCCAGAAAGCCCACGTGACCGCCTCCCAGGTCATGCCGCGGGCGATTCCCTGCTCGGCCAGTTCGACCGCTCGTTCACGCTCCTCGCCGGCGAAGGCGAGCGAGTATGCCTTGAGCGAGAGGAGCATCCGCGAGCCCCAGTCGTCGTCCGGGACGTCCAGCGCGGCCAGAGAGGCGTGCGCCTGCGCATGGAGTGTGGGAAGTCTCAGCGCGGTGGCGTAGTACTCGGCCTGGAGTGCCCGTCGTACGGACAGGTCGGCCGCCTCGGCGACTCCGGCCTCGATCTCGGCAACCGCCTCATTCCCATCGCCGGTCCAAAACAGGGCCCGCGCGAGCTCGAGGCGGGCGTGCACCCGCGTCGGCCCCTCGTCGAGGAGCCCGATCGCCTCTCGCAGCCTCGCCGCGGTCTCCGGCGCGCCGACGAATGCCTCGGCGGCCGCGAGCTCGAGTAAGACGCCTGCACGTTCCGCTGCCGGCGGGGGCTCGGCGAGCGCGCGCCGGAGCTGGGATACGGCCGTCACGGCGGCCCCGTGCGCAAGCGAGCGGCGAGCCGCCTCGCGGAGTGTCGCGGCAGTCTGCGC
>DASQWP010000297.1:0-4734 GCA_035640195.1 Gaiellaceae bacterium
CTACGCCCTCGTCCTCGCCGCGCTCGACCGGGCCGCCGCGGCCCCGGTGGCCGCCGTCCGCGAGACCAGCGTCGTCATCGCCACGGCCGGTGCGGCGTTCGTCCTCCGCGAGCGCGTCGGCCCGGCGCGCCTCGCGGGCGCGATCCTCGTCGCCGGCGGCGTCGCTCTCCTCGCCGCCTGAGGAGCTTGTGTTTCACACGCACAAAGAACTGGAGGGAACATGACTCAGGAGCGCTGGGCCGCCGTCGACCGCTATCTCACCGACCTGCTCGTGCCGCCTGACCACGGGTTGGATGCGGCACTCCGGGCCGCGGCCGCGGCAGGCTTGCCGCCGCACGAGGTGTCCCCGACCGCGGGCAAGCTGCTGCACCTGCTGGCGCAGAGCCTGAGGGCACGCTCGATCCTGGAGATCGGCACGCTGGGCGGGTACAGCACGATCTGGCTCGCGCGGGCGCTGCCCGCCGACGGTCGTCTGATCACGCTGGAGGCTGTGCCCGAGCACGCCGCAGTGGCCCGCGCCAACATCGCGCGCGCCGGGCTGGCCTCGCTCGTCGAGCTACGCGTCGGGCGCGCCCTGGAGACGCTGCCGGAGCTCGCCGCCGAGGGGTGCGGGCCCTTCGACCTGATCTTCGTCGATGCCGACAAGGCGGGCAATCCGGACTACCTCGCGTGGGCGCTCGAGCTCAGCCGCCGCGGCAGCCTGATCGTCGCCGACAACGTCATCCGTGCCGGAGCGGTCGTCGACGACGCCGGCGGCGATCCCAGCGTCCAGGGGATGCGCCGCTTCCTGGAGCTGCTCGCGGTCGAGCCGCGCGTCAGCGCGACGGCGCTTCAGACGGTGGGCGGCAAAGGCTACGACGGCCTGGCGATCGCACTCGTCACCGCCGACCCGTAGGGCCGTGCCCGTACGCCGGCGGAGCTTGTGCGCGTGGAACACAAGCTGGATCAGCCGCCGAGCCAGAGCGCCAACGCGCCGAGGGAGCCCGCGTCGGAGAGCTCGCTCAGCACGCCCTTCAGGGGGTGGCGCTCGGCGACGAGGTCCTCCTCCTCGCCGAGGCGCGGCGAGCCGACCTGGAGAAGCTCGCTCGCCTCGAAGACGTGCACGCGCTCGGTCGAGTACGCGGGCGCGGCCCAGAAGGAGCCGAGCTCGCGCCACGAGCCGGCGGCAAGGCCGCACTCCTCCTCGAGCTCTCGAGCCGCGGCCTGCTCCGACGTCTCCCCATGCTCCAGGCAGCCCGCCGGCAGCTCGAGCGTGCGGCCGTTCGCGCCCGGGCGCGCCTGGCGCACGACCACGATCTCGTCGTCCTCGACCGCGACGACGATCACCGTGTCCGGGTGCTCGATCAGCTCCACGCGGCGTAGTATCGCGAGATGGAGCGCAAGCGGGCCCGCGAGCTCGGGATCGCCCTCGGCACGCTTCCGACCGGGAAGCGGAACGCGATCACGGATGTCGCGGGGGTGCGCGTCGGGCACACGACGCTCGTCGAGGGCGACGCCGTGCGGACCGGGGTGACGCTGGTGCTCCCAGGGGAGGAGCCGCTCTTCGCCGGCGCGCACCGTCTGAACGGGAACGGCGAGCTGACCGGGCTGGAATGGGTGCGGGAGTCTGGGATGCTGACCACGCCGGTCGGCCTCACGAACACCCACTCCGTCGGCGTCGTCCGGGATGCGATCGTCGCCGCCGCACGTGCAGCCGCGCACCCGAACGGGGCCTGGAGCCTCCCGGTCGTCGGCGAGACCTGGGACGGCGTCCTGAACGACATCGACGGGATGCACGTGCGCGCCGAGCACGTCGCGGCGGCGCACGCGGCCGCCTCCGACGGTGACGTCGCCGAGGGCAACGTCGGCGGGGGCACCGGCATGATCTGCCACGGCTTCAAAGGCGGGATCGGCACCTCGTCACGCGTCGTCGAGGAGGCCGAGGGCGCCGTGGTCGGAGTCCTCGTCCAGGCGAACTACGGCCGACGTCACCGCCTCCGCATCGACGGCGTCCCCGTCGGCGAGGCGATTCCGGTCGCCGACGTGCCCGCTCCCGGACCGTCCGACGGCTCCGCCGGCGGCTCGATCATCGCGCTCGTCGCCACGGATGCGCCGCTGCTTCCCGGTCAGTGCGAGCGGCTCGCCCAACGTGCCGGCCTCGGCGTCGCGCGCATGGGCGGCGTGGGGGAGGACTCGAGCGGCGACCTCTTCCTCGCGTTCTCCACAGGGAACCGAGGCCTGGGCGAGCGCTCGGGCACCGTGCCGCTCCGCATGCTCCCGAACGAGCGCATGACGCCGCTCTTCGACGCCGTCGTCGAGGCGACCGAGGAGGCGATCGTGAACGCGCTCTGCGCAGCCGAGACGATGACCGGGCTGGGCGGCTCGACGGCGCATGCGATCCCGCTCGATCGTCTCACGAGCGTTTTTGGCCCTTCTGTACAAGAGCCGAGGGGAGCTTAGGCCGCCGCTTCCCTCTTGTTGGTGGACCCGCGGAGGGCTACGCTGGCCGTACTGTCGGATTCGCGGAGGTAACCATGAGCGTCGCCGTGTCCCAGCACAAGAACTTCGTCGGGGGTGAATGGGTCGACGCCGCGGAGGGCGGGAAGGCCGAGATCATCAACCCGGCGACAGGCGAGACGATCGCCGAGGTGCCGCAAGGGAGCGAGGCGGACGTCGACCGCGCCGTCGAGGCCGCGAAGCGCGCGCTGCCGGAATGGCTCGAGACGACGCCTCAGGAGCGCTCGGAGATGCTCCTCAAGCTCGCCGACGCGATCGAGAGCCACGCCGACGAGCTGGCTCGGGTCGAGTCGCAGAACGTCGGCAAGCCGCTCGCGTACGCGAAGGACGAGATGCCGGTCTCTGCGGACAACATCCGCTTCTTCGCCGGCGCCGCGCGGACGCTCGAGGGACGCGCCGCCGGCGAGTACATGCGCGGCTACACATCTATGATCCGGCGGGAGCCGATCGGCGTCGTGGGCCAGATCGCGCCGTGGAACTACCCGCTCATGATGGCCGTCTGGAAAATCGCGCCCGCGCTCGCGGGCGGCAACGTCTGCGTTCTCAAGCCCTCCGAGCAGACGCCCCTGACGACCCTCATGCTGGCCGAGTACGCGCAGGACATCTTCCCCGCCGGCGTCCTCAACGTCATCACGGGCGACGGGGAGCCGGTCGGGGCTGGCATCGTGCGCCACGCGGACGTGCGCATGGTCTCGCTCACCGGGGACGTCGCCACCGGGAAGGAGGTCGCGCGCGCTGCCGCCGACACGCTCAAGCGCGTGCACCTCGAGCTCGGCGGCAAGGCGCCGGTCGTGGTCTTCGACGACGCCGACCCCGCTGCCGTGGCGGAGGGCATCAAGATCGCCGGCTACTGGAACTCGGGCCAGGACTGCACGGCCGCCTCCCGCGTCGTGGCCGGCCCGCGCATCTACGACAAGCTGCTCGAGGAGCTCGTGCCCGCCGTCGAGTCGCTCCACGTCGGCGACCCGGCCGAGGGCGACGAGATCGAGATGGGCCCGGTCATCTCGCAGTCGCAGCAGGAGCGCGTTTTCGGCTTCCTCGAGCGCGCGTCGGGCGGGAAGGCCAAGGTGCTCACGGGCGGCGACGGGAACGGCGATCGCGGCTTCTTCGTCAAGCCGACGGTCGTCGTGGACGTCGAGCAGACGGACGAGATCGTCCAGCGCGAGGTCTTCGGCCCCGTCGTCACCGTGCAGCGCTTCGCTGAGGACGACCAGGCAATCGCCTGGGCCAACGACGTTCCCTATGGGCTCTCCGCCTCGGTCTGGACCCGCGACGTGGGCCGCGCCCTGAACGCCGCGCGCAAGCTCCAGTTCGGCACAGTCTGGATCAACGACCACATCCCGCTGGTCTCCGAGATGCCGCACGGCGGCTACAAGCAGTCCGGCTACGGCAAGGACCTGTCGCTCTACTCGCTCGAGGACTACACGCAGATCAAGCATGTGATGGCCAAGATCGACTAGGCACCTTGAGCGCGCTCGACGAGAAGGCGACGCAAGACCGCGAGGCCCCGTCCCCCCCGGGGCCTCCGGACATCCGGCTCGACCGTGTGACGAAGCGCTTCGACGAGGTCCTCGCCGTCGACGGCGTCTCGCTCGAGGTGCCGCGGGGGAGCTTCTTCGCGCTACTCGGCCCCTCGGGGTGCGGCAAGACGACGACGCTGCGCATGATCGGGGGCTTCGAGGAGCCGACGGCGGGGACGATCTACCTCGGCGACGCCGACGTCACCGGGCTGCCGCCGTACCGCCGCGACGTCAACACCGTGTTCCAGAGCTACGCGCTCTTCCCGCATCTCTCGATCTACGAGAACGTCGCCTTCGGCCTGAGGCGGCGGGGGACGCGCGGAGGGGAGCTCAAGAAGCGGGTCGTCGACGCGCTCGAGCTCGTCGCCCTCGGCGGCTACGAGGGGCGGAAGCCGCGGCAGCTCTCGGGCGGCCAGCAGCAGCGCGTGGCACTCGCGCGCGCCCTTGTCAACCGCCCGCGAGTCCTTCTCCTCGACGAGCCTCTCGGGGCGCTCGACCTCAAGCTGCGGAAGCAGATGCAGCTCGAGCTGAAGGGGATCCAGCACGAGGTCGGGATCACCTTCATCCACGTGACGCACGACCAGGAGGAGGCCATGACGATGGCCGACTCTATCGCGGTCATGCACGACGGCCGCATCCAGCAGCTCGGCACGCCGAACGAGCTCTACGAGCGCCCCCGCACCAGGTTCGTCGCCGGCTTCCTGGGCGCCTCGAACCT
>DASQWP010000298.1:0-8655 GCA_035640195.1 Gaiellaceae bacterium
TTCGACGACCACGGACACGACGACGACTGGGACGACGACGACCGGGACGAGGACGACCACGACGAGGACGACCACGACGACGACGACTGGGACGACGACGACCGGGACGACAACGAGGACGACGATGACTGATCACGTCGCGCGCCTCTACGCGGCGGCTCTCGCCCTCGTCGCCTTCTTCCTCACGTGGGCGGCCATCGCCGCCCGCCCGTGGGCGCCGGAGGCGACGGAGAGCCCGCAGCTTGCCGCCCTCGAGCGGCGCGAGCAGCGCCTGCGGCGCGAGAGCGCGCTCGTCCAGCGCAAGGTCGAGCGGCGGTTCGCCGTCTACCACACCCGGCTTGCCGAGCGAGAACGCGAGATCGCGGCGGCGCAGACGGCGCCCGCGCCATCCGCGCCCGCCCCGGCCGCTCCGTCGGTGGGCGTCGTCTCGGTCCCGCCGGTCACCTCGACGAGGAGCTCGTGATGGAGCGTCACGCCTTTCGCGCCATGGGAACGGAGGTCGAGGCCTTGCTCGACGCCGCGCCCGGCCCCGACGCCCTGCTCGCGCTCGCCTCGGTCGAGGCCGCGTTCGAGCGCCTGGAAGCTCTCCTCTCGCGCTTCCGCCCCGAGTCGGAGCTCTCGCGCCTGAACGCCGAAGGGAGCATCGAGCCGGGAGACGACCTGCTCGCGGTGGTCCGGCTCGCGCTGGCCGCACGGGAATACACGGCCGGCCGCTTCGACCCCACGCTTCACGACGCTCTCGTGGCGGCGGGCTACGACCGCTCCTTCGAAGCGCTCGAGCACTCCGGCCCGGTCGACCCCCCTTCCAGGCCGGTGAGAGGCGGCGGCCGTCTATGGGTCCGCGGCCGCCGCCTCGAGCTCGAGCCGGGAGTCCACCTCGACCTGGGCGGGATCGGCAAGGGTTACGCCGTCGACCGCGCCGTCGAGCTCCTGGCCCCGCTCGGTCCGGCCCTCGTCAACGCAGGCGGCGACCTCGCCGTCTCCGGCATCCCGGCAGGCGGCCTGTGGCCGGTCGCCGTCGAGCTTCCCGCCGGCTCGATCACCCTCGGGTTGGCGCAGGGCGCGCTGGCGACGTCGGGGAAGGACCGGCGGCGCTGGCGCGTCGGCGGCGAGGACCGCCACCACCTGATCGATCCCCGGACCGGACGGCCGGCTGAGTCCGATCTCCTGACGGTCACGGTGGCGGGCCGGAACGCCGTCGAGGCCGAGGTGTGGGCGAAGGCGCTCTTCCTCGCAGGCACCGACGCGGCCGCCGCGGAGGCCGAGGCGCGCGGGCTCCCCGCGCTTTTCGTCTCCGCGGACGGCCGCACCAGGACCGCGGGAGGTCTCACGTGAAGTCGGATCCGACCTTCTGGATCCTCGCGCGGGCGACCGGCTTCACGGCCTACGTCCTCCTGACCTGCTCGGTGCTCGCCGGGCTCGTGGTCAAGTCGCGTCCCTTCGGGACGGCCCTCCGGCCCGCGACGGCGGTCGACCTGCATCGCACGCTCGCGTTCCTCTCGCTCGGCGCACTCGCCCTGCACGGGCTCGCGCTCGTGCTCGACCACACGGTCGAGATCGGGCTCGGCGCGCTGCTCGTCCCCGGCCTCGCTCCGTACCGGCCCCTGTGGACGGGACTCGGCGTCGTGGCGGGCGAGCTCATGCTGCT
Source organism: Gaiellaceae bacterium (assembly GCA_035640195.1). Taxonomy (GTDB): domain Bacteria; phylum Actinomycetota; class Thermoleophilia; order Gaiellales; family Gaiellaceae; genus DASQWP01. The sequence continues at coordinate 1,649 of DASQWP010000298.1, forward strand.
CGTGTACGCGTCCTTCTCGCTCCGGCGGCGGATCGGCCAGAAGAACTGGCGCCGTCTCCACTGGACGACGTACGCGACGTTCGCAGCCGCGACCGGGCACGGGCTCCTGGCCGGCTCGGACTCGGCCCAGCCGTGGGCGCTCGGCCTCTACCTCGGCGCGGTGGGAGCCGTCGTCGCGGCGACGGCCTGGCGCGCCCTCGTCCCCGCTCGGCCGCCTGCGCGGCCCCAACCCCGACCCACCCCAACGGAAGGAGCGTCATGACCACCTACCGCATCGTCATCGACCGTTCGCTCTGCAGCGGCTTCGGCACCTGCGCCGAGCTGGCCCCGGAGCTCTTCGAGGTCGGCCCGGACGGCGTCGCCGCCACGCGGGTCGGCACGACGGACGACCCGGGCGTGCTCGACGCGGCCGCCTCGTGCCCGATGGCCGCCATCTCGGTCTTCGACCTCGCCCGCGGAGAGCAGGCAGCGTGAGACCGGGGACGGTCGTCATCGTCGGCGCGGGCCTCGCCGGCTCACGCTGCGCCGAGACGCTGCGGGCCGAGGGTTTCGACGGCCGCGTCGTCCTCGTCGGCGAGGAGCGAGCCGCGCCCTACGAGCGGCCCGCGCTCTCGAAGGAGTACCTGGCGGGCGAGCGCGAGAGCGTGGAGCTGCGCTCGGCAGGCTTCTGGGAGGAGCGGGGCATCGAGCTCGTCCTCGGCCGGCGCGTCGAGGCGATCGACCTGGGCGGGAAGACGGCTGGGCCGGGCCTCGAGTGGGACGCGCTCGTGCTCGCCACGGGGGCACGAGCCCGGCAGCTTCCCTTTCCCTGCCCCTCCGGCGTCCTGACCCTGCGAACGCTGGCGGACGCCGAGAGACTCGGCGGCGAACTGGCGCCCGGCAAGCGCCTGGCGGTCATCGGCGCCGGCTTCGTCGGGGCGGAGGTCACCTCCACCGCCCGCTCGCTCGGCGTCGAGGTCGCGCTCGTCGATCTCGCCGCCGTCCCGCTCGAGCGTGTGCTCGGGCCGGAGGTCGGTGCAATCCTCGCCGAGCGCTTCCAGGCCCACGGAGTCGACCTCCGACTCGGCCGCGGCCTCGGGCGGTTCCTCGAGGATGCGAGCGGACGCGTACGCGGGCTCGAGCTCACCGACGGCTCCGAGGTGGCCTGCGACGTGGCGCTCGTCGCCGTCGGCGCCGAGCCCGCCACAGAGCCTCTCGGTGGAGCCCCGGCAGGTGTCCTCACAGACGCCTGCGGGCGGACGGGCGTGGCGGACGTCTACGCGTGCGGCGACGTCGCGAGCTCCTGGCGTCCCTCCATCTCACGTTCCGTCCGCGTCGAGCACTGGACGTCGGCGGCGGGACAGGCGGCGGCGGTCGCGCACGCGATACTCGGCCGCGAGCGGCCCTACGACGACCTCCCCTACTTCTGGTCGGACCAGTTCGGACTGAGGCTCCAGCACGTGGGCCATGCCGAGGACTGGGCGGCCGTGGAGCTGGAAGGCGACGCGGACGCCTTCGGCGCGCGCTACCTCGACGGCGAGGGACGCCTGCTCGCGGCGCTCCTCGCGAACCGGCCGCGCGAGGTCGGCGCGCTGAGGCGCGAGCTGGCGGCCGGAGCCGTGGAGGAGGCTGCGTAACCTGTGGGCGTGAAGCGCTTCCTCCCTGTCGCGCTCGCCGTCCTCGCGGCCGCCGTTGCCGCCCTGGCCGTGAACCTGCTTCTGATCGGCTACACGACCGACCGCAACGACCCGGTCGGAAACCTGAGCCCGCGCGCGCCACTCTCGACGGAGGAGACGACGACCGGCCGGGAGACGACTACGGGCGACGAGACGACCACGGGAGAGACGACGACCGAGGAAGACGACGACAGCGGCCGCGGGCGCGGCCGCGGCCGCGGGCGCGGCGGGGACGGAAGCGACGACGACGACTGAGGCGGAGCTCTTAGCACCGGTAGCTTCTCTCGCTTGGAGGCGCCGCCCGCCCGCGTCGACCGCCACCAGTCGGAGCTCGGGTCGTGGGAGCTGGTTTCGCACGATCCCGCGCCCGCCGCCAAAGGCGTACCGGGAGTCCGGCTGGAGAAGAACTGGGCGGCCCTGAACGGCCTGCTAGCGGGCGATCGGGAAGCAGACGAGCCGCGCATCGAACGGCGGCTCCGCTTCTTCTACGGCCGTCACTTCTACCATGCGGTCCTCCAGCTGGAACACGCGGCCGACCTCGTACCACGTGTCCTCCGGCGTCTCGTGCGTCCACAGGGTCGGCCGGGTACGAGTCAAGCTCTCCGGGGCAGCGGCCTCTCGTACTTCGACGAGGTAATGCGGCACCCGGCGAGCGTACCCCGATCCGGCAGAAGTGACGAGTGGCGTCGTAGTCCTTCGCGCTCGGAAGATAGGCCGTCAGACCTATGGTCAGAGGGCGTCCCGCCTAGCAGCATAGGAGTGTAGTCCTGCCGATCCTCGGGGAGGTCCCTTTGCGCTTGCAAGGTCGTCCACGCCGCGTCCTCCTCGTGGAGGACGACGACAACATCGCAACGCTCGTCAAAGTGATGCTCGCGTCGGACAGCCGCGTGGAAGTCCTCGGTCGTGCTCGTCACGGGCGCGAGGCGTTGACGATGGCAGCCTCGCTCAACCCCGACGTGATCGTCATGGACTTACAGATGCCGGTCATGGACGGCGCGGAGGCCACTCGCCGCCTGCGGAAGGTTGGCTCGACCGCCCGCATCGTCGTGCTCACCGGGGTTGAGGACGTGGGGCTGATCAGAGAGGCGCGCGATGCTGGGGCGGATGCCTTCGTGACGAAGGTGCCGACGAACGAGCACCTGATGAGCGTTGTCCTCGGCGCACGCCCGGCGACGTAGAGGGTATAGCGCCGTCTCTGGGGTAAACGCTGCTCAGCGTCGCACAGGCCCTTTTGTCCGCCGACGCCCCGGTCGTTTCCGCTGATGGACCCTCCTAGTCCACGAGCTTGCGCGTCATGGCGTGGATTGCGATCCGCCACAAGACCAGGCCGAACGCGACGAGCGCGCCGAGGCGGGCGAGATCGCTCCAGCCCTCCCAGCCGAAGGCGGCGTGGCGAACGAGCTCGACGCAGTGGTGAAGCGGGTTCACGTTGCCGAGGATCTGCGCCCACTCCGGCAGCTCGCTGAGCGGGAAGAACGTGCCCGCGACGAGAAAGAGCGGCGTCAGCACGGCGCTGACGACGTAGTTGAAGTTCTCGAACGACGAGGCGAAGCCGGCGACGGAGATTCCGAAGCAGGCCCAGCCGAAGCCGGCGACCCAGGCGATCCCGGGCACGGCGAGCATCCCCCACGCCGGGTCGAGCCCGAACGCGAGCGCCACGAGCAGCGGGACGCAGCCGTAGATACCGGCGCGGGTGGCGATCCAGAGCGCCTCCGCCGTGACGAGCTCCTCCGTGTCCACGGGAGCGGCGAGGATCGCGTCGTAGGTCCGTTGGAACTGGTACTTGACGAACGTCCCGAACATGGCCGGGAAGGCGCTCGAGAACAGCACCGCGGTCGCGACGATCCCGGTTCCGACGAACTCGATGTACTCGTAGCCCGCGATCCGGCTGACGATCGAGCCGAAGCCGAAGCCGAACGCCAGGAGGTAGATCGTCGGCTCGACGGTCGAGGAGAACGTGCTCGAGCGCCAGTAGGAGGAGAAGTTCACGACCTCGCGCACGAGCACGCCGGTCAGCGCGGGGCGCTCGAGCCGGCCCAGGCGGCGACCACGGGGTGCCGCGTTCACGGTCGTCAGTCGATCTCCTCGCCGGTGAGGAGGACGAAGACGTCCTCGAGGTTCGCAGGCCTTCGCTCCCCGTCGACCGCGTACCCGCCGTCCCCGTCCACGCCGAGGATGGAGATGCTCGTGCCCGTGCGCCGCGTCCGCAGGCCGGCCGCCGCCGCCTGGCCCTCGACCTCCGCAAGCCTGGCCGGCGGGCCGTAGACCTCCAGCGCCTCGCGCCCGGCGTGCTCGGCCACGAGCTGCGTGGGCGCCCCGGCCGCGACTGCGCTCCCGTGCGACATGATCAGCACCGTGTCGGCCAGGCGCTGGGCCTCCTCGATGTAGTGCGTCGACATGAGGATGGTCGCGCCTTCGGAGCGCAGTGCGTCGATCAACGCCCAGAGCTCCTGGCGGACCTGCGGGTCCAGCCCGACCGTGGGCTCGTCGAGGAGCACGAGCCTTGGGCCGTGCACCAGCGCACGCGCGATCAGCAGGCGACGGCGCATGCCGCCCGAGAGCTTGTCGACCCGCGTGTTCCGCCGATCGACCAGATTCGCCATCTCGAGCGCCCGCTCGATCGCGTCACGCCGCTCAGAGCGGCCGATCCGGTACAGGTGGGCGAAGACGAGGAGGTTCTGCTCGACGGTGAGGGTCACGTCCAGGTTGTCGAGCTGCGGAGCGACGCCGCACTCCGCTCGGGCTGCCTTCGACTCGCCCGGCAGGCGGAATCCGAGCACTTCGAGCTCGCCCTCGTCCGCGATCGACTGGGCGGTGAGCAGCCGCATCGTCGTCGACTTGCCCGCGCCGTTCGGCCCGAGCAGGCCGACGCACGTGCCCGCGGGCACGTCCAGGTCCAGGCCGTTCACGGCCGTGATCGCCCCGTAGCGCTTGACGACGCCACGCAGCCGGATGGCGAGCTCGCCGCTCACGGGGTCAGCTTGCCAGGCGCGTGAGAGTCTCCGCGGCCGCTGCCGCGACCTTCACGGGCCGGCGTACTCGAAGGGCGCCACGGCCGTGTACCTGCCGGCGTAGTCGATGCCGAGCAGGCCGACTCGGTAGCGCTTCGAGGACGCGAAGTCGCCGCGCTTGAAGATGATCCCCTGCGGGAGGACCGCGCCGGGCGTCACCTCGGCGCCGCTGACCGGGTTCCGGATCGGCTCCAGCTCCAGCTCGAACTCCTCCCCCGCGTGCACGCGTGAGCGGATGCCGTCGAGCTCGAGCTCGTACGGCACCGTCTCGGGCCCGTGCAGTGTGGGCCACGTCCAGGCGAGCACCCCCCACGGGCCACCGGCCTCTCCCTTCACGAGCGAATGGACCGCCTCGCGCTGGGCGCCGTCCGCGCGGTCGTCGACGAGCAGCAACCCCTCGCCGTCGCCTTCGTGAATCGCACCGGGCCAGTTGACCGCGAGCGTGAACGTCACGCCGCCGAGCTGGGTGCCGTCGTACGCACCCTCCTCGACGTGCCAGGTCCACTGACCCTCGCACTTGCCTGTCGTGGGAAGCGCGTTGAAGTTGCACGGGCAGCCGTAGTCGCAGTTGCACGCGACCAGAACTGTCCCGTTCATCGTCCACGACTCGGCCATCGATCCTCCTCTCCGTTCACGTCGCCACGACGACCGCGGCGGCGACGAGCAGCGCGACGCCCGTGAGCCGCGCGGATGCCTCGCCGAGCGGCAGCGCCTTCTGGACGAACACGGCCGCGGCGATCACGGCCGCCCAGACGAGCTCCATCGAGGCCGCCAGCACGAGCACCGCCATCAGCCCCACGCAGCACCCGATGCACCAGATGCCGTGCTCGACCCCGAGCCGGAACGGACCGCTCCGGTAGTGGTCCATCATGAACGCCGCCGCGTTGCGGCATCGCCGCAGGCAAGCTGACTTCAGCGGGCTCAGCTCGTAAGCGCCGGCGAGGGCGAGCACGATCGGCAGCGCGGGGTCGAGCCCCCATTCCATCGCCGCGTACGGGACCAGGCCCGTCGCGCCCCAGACCACGAGATAGCCCACCGCCAGCCGCGTACGCGGCCCACGGTAGAGCAGCGCGAGAGGCGCTATCGAAGGGAGCATCATCGCCGCCATCATCAGCGTCCAGCCTGCGAGAAAGCCGGCGAGCCCCATCGGCGGCTCGTAGCCGGCGAGTCCGACCCAGGCAAGGGCCGTCGCGACCACGAGGGCGGCCGCGGCCGCCGCGGTCGTGCGGTCGCGCGCGACGAGGCGCATCCCTCTGCTCGTGAACATGTCTGCGCGCTCGGTGTTCATCTCGCTCCCTTCTTTCGACTCTACGGCATCACGGGGGCACCTCGTTGGGCCTGGCCAAATCCGAGTCTCACGCGCCCTCGGGCGCGCTGGGCGAGACGCGCACCCGGCGCAGGAGGACCGCCGCTACGACGGCCGTGGCCACCGCGAGCACCGCGCTCGTGACGGCTGCGAGCTGCAGCCCCTGGGCGAAGGCGTCGCGGGCGCCCTCGAGCAGCTCGGCGGCCAGCGGGTCAGGAAGTCCCTCGCCGGCGACCACGGCGCCCCCGAGCGTGTCCCGAGCGGCCTCCGCCGCTTCGGGCGGGACGCCGGGCGGGATCGCATCGGCCACCCGGCCGCGGTAGAGGGCCATCCCAAGACTGCCGAGGATCGCGATCCCGAACGCCCCGCCGAGCTCGGAGCTGGTCTCCGAGATCGCCGACGCCGCGCCGGCCCGCTCGGGCGGCGCTGCTCCGACGATCAGGTCGGTCGCTAGGGTGAACACCGGAGCTTCGCCCAGCGAAAAGACGACGGACGCGACCACGACGACCGCAAGAGCGGAGTCGCCGTCGACCTGCGCGAGGAGAGCGTAGCCGGCGGCCGCCAGCGCGAGGCCGCCACCCATGACGAAGGCCGGACGGACCCGGCGCAGGATCAGCGGGGTCAGCATTGCGCCCACGATGAATGCGCCGAACGAGGGCACGGTCCACAAGGCCGCCTCGAGCGGCGACAGCCCGAGCACCAGCTGCAGGTACTGGAAGATGAAGAGAAAGGCTGCGAAGGCGACGAAGGTGGCGAGCAGGTACGTGACCAGCGACACGGTGAAGGCGGGCACCCGGAAGAGCCGCAGGTCGATCAAGGGGTCGGCCAGCCTTCGCTGCCGGCGCACGAAGACGATCCCGAGCGCGAGGCCGGCCGCGACGGCGAGCGCCGGCAGCCACCCCAGGCCGTCCTGGGCCGCCTGCTTGAGCCCGTAGATCACAGCCAGCACGGCGGCCAGCGAGAGCCCCGCACTGAGGAGATCCATGCGGCCGGCCCCCGGATCACGGAACTCCGGCAGCAACACCGGCCCCAGCA
>DASQWP010000299.1:0-7934 GCA_035640195.1 Gaiellaceae bacterium
GTCCTCGTCCGTCTCCTGCCGGAGGATCGACGACGGGTGCACGGTCGCGACGACGTGCGGCGCGAGGTCGGACTCGACCGGCACGCCGCGCTGCTTCGTCACCCGGAACTGGCGCCCAAGCAGCGACTGGGCGGCCGTCGCCCCCAGCGCCACGACCACCTTCGGCTTCACGACCGCGACCTCGGCGTCGAGCCAGGGCCTGCAGGCGGCGAGCTCGGCTGCATTCGGCTTCTGGTGGATCCGGCGCTTGCCGCGCGGCTGCCATTTGAAGTGCTTGACGGCGTTCGTGACGTAGGCGAGCTTCCGGTCGATCCCGGCCGCGTCGAGCCCCTCGTCGAGGACGCGCCCGGCGGGGCCGACGAACGGCTGGCCGGCCAAATCCTCCTTGTCCCCGGGCTGCTCCCCGACGAAGAGGATCTCGGCCGTGCGCCTGCCCTCCCCGAAGACCGTCTGCGTGCCAGTCTTCCAGAGGTCGCACGCCCGGCAGCCCGCGGCGGCCTCGCGCAGCTTCGGGAGCGTGGGTTTCGGCGGAACGAGCGGCGGCGCCGTTCCCTCCTCGAGCGCGAGTTGCGTTTGAGAGTGGTCGTTTCCGGCCATTCTTAGAGATTGTCAGCCCAGGACAAGGGGGGGATTCCTTTGTATCGAGTCATCGCCGTGACGGCTGCCATAGTGCTCGCTCTCGGGCTCTTGCCCGCCGGCGGCGCAGCCGACACCACCTCGACGAGCGACGTGAAGCACTACAACGTCGTGCTCGCGGGTTCGCAGACACAGGACGGTTTCGACGCCGCCGGCTCGGCGGCCGCTGTACAGACGCTCATCGCTTCGGCCGACGGCACCGTCGTCAACGACATGACGGCCCAGATCGGCGTCCTCACGGTCGCATCCGCGAACGAGCTGTTCGCCGAGGCGCTGCGCGCCTCCTCCCTCGTCGTCGACGCGGGCGAGGACTATGCCTGGAAGGCGTTCCAGAGCAGGGAAGAGATCCTCGCCGAGGCTACGCCGGCGCGCGTCCCGGACAGCGGCCCGGATCCCACGACGGATCCCGGGGAGGTGCTCCAGTGGGACATGGAGCAGATAAGAGCGCCCCGGGCGCACGAGATCCAGGCGGGCGGCAGGAGCGTCGACGTCGGGATCCTCGACACGGGCATCGACGGCGATCACGTGGACTTCACGGACGCGGACGGATCGAACGTCGACTGTGCCCGCGGCCGCAACTCGATCGCCTTCGTGCCGACCGGGCCGGGCGTTGGCACACCGAACCCATGCCTGGACAACGGCTTCCACGGAACACACGTCGCCGGCACGGTCGGCGCGCGCGCCAACGGCCTCGGGATCGTCGGCGTCGCGCCCAACGTCACCCTCGTTCCCGTCAAGGTCTGCGACTCGAGCGGCTACTGCTACGCGAGCGCCGTCACCGACGGGATTACGTATGCGGGCGACGAGGAGCTCGACGTGATCAACATGAGCTTCTTCGTCGACGACAACGAATTCCAGCAGTCCACCGAGTTCAAGTGCATGGACGATCCCGTCCAGCGGACGTTCCGCCGCATGGTCGAACGGGCGATTCAGTACGCGCGCAGCCAGGGCGTGACTCCTGTCGCGGCACTCGGCAACTCGGACGAGGATCTTGCCCATCCCTCGGAGCCGAACGAGAACAACTGCGAGGTCGTCCCCGCCGAGACTCAGGGCGTCATCGGGACGTCCGCGCTCGGCCGGAACAGCGAGAAGGCCGGATACTCGAACTACGGGACCGGTGCGAACGACCTCTCCGCCCCAGGGGGCAACGGAACAACCGGAGACTGCAACACGACGGTCCTGTCGACATTCCCGGGCAACCTTTACCTCTGCATCCAGGGCACCTCGATGGCCTCCCCGCACACTGCGGGCGTCGCGGCGCTCATCGTCAGCGAGTTCGGACAGCTCGGCTCGGACGGCGACGTCAAGCTGTCGCCGACGAAGGTAGAGGCGTATCTCCAGGGCACGACGGTCGACATCGGAGAATCGGGATACGACGAGTGCTTCGGCAACGGCCGCATCGACGCGCTCCGCGCCGTGCAGCACGACACGTCGAACGTCTACGACGCTTCGGCGCCGTTCTGTCCCGAGTACGGGGAGTAGCCCCTCCGCTCCGGCAACCGAAGGGGCCCGCGTGAGCGGGCCCCTTCTTCGTGGTAGAGAAGGGACGTGACCACGCGCGAGCTCGTCTTCGGGGAATGGACCCCCGTCGTCCGCGATCCACTCGACGTGCTCCGCGGCGTCTTCGTCGTCGGGGCGCTGGCGCTTGGCGCCGCCGGCCACTCAGGCGGGATCCCGCTCGCCGTAGCCGCCGCCGCGGTCGTCGGCGTCCGCTTCCTCGACCTGCCGCGCGCCTTCGACTTCGCCTTCATCCTGGCGATGGCGCTCACAGGCTGGGGCGAGGCGCTCCGCCTCTACGACCGTTTCGGGTACTACGACGTCTTCGTCCACTTCCTCGTGCCGCTCTTCGGAGCGCCGTGCGTCTACATCGCGCTGGCGCGCCTCGACACGCTCCCCGATCCCGCGGACGCGTACGGCTCGAAGCGGCACCTGGCCGGGATCTTCGTCGTCACGCTCGCGCTGGGACTCGCCATCGGGGCTCTCTGGGAGATCCTGGAGTGGAGCTCCGACCAGACGCTCGGCTCGAACCTGTCGCTCGGCGAGCAGGACACGATCGGCGATCTCGTCGCCGACGGGGCCGGTGCGTTCTTCGGCGGCGTCCTCCTCCTCACGTGGACCGTGTTCGGCTGGGGAACGGTGCGGCGCCTGCCGGGCGGCGCCGAGAGCCGCGACGACTAGGCTCGCACGACGACCGGCGCCCCAAGAGGAACAAGCCGCATGAGGACGCGGAGGTCGGCGTCGCTCGCCCGCGGGCATCCAGCGGAGGAGGCCAAGCTGATCGAGGACGGGTCGTTGGTTCCGTGGATCGCGATCCGGTCGCCTCCGGTCCAGCCCGGCGGGAGGTTCGGCTGGTGCGCGGAGAGCGCGAGAATGCAGCAGCCGTAGTACGCGCTGTAGGCCGGTCCGGAGAGCTTGTCGGTGACCGCGAAGCGACCGATCGGAGTCGTGGACCCGGGCCGCCCGACGGCAACGGTGATCCGGCGGACGGTACGACCGCCCCGCTGGAGAACGAGCCGGCGGGCCGAGAGGTCGAGGACGAGGCTCACGCGCGTACGGCTGTAGCGGAGCGGCCTCTCGCGTCGGTCGACCCAGCCGAGCTTTCCGTTCGGGAGCTGCGTCGTGACGACGCCGAGCCAGCGGCCGCGCTCGCGGACGACGGCCACGGTGGTCGGCGAGCCGAACTCTGTCCGCTCTCCCAGCCGGGCGACGACGCTGCCGCCGGGACGGGAGCGGACGACGATCTCGCCGCCGTGGCCGGGCGCCACCACGAGGGATCCCCGGGGCTTCGGCGCCTCTCGCGCCACCGGCGGGGCCCCGGGCGCGAGCGTGGGCACATGCTGGGCCGAAGCGACCGAGGGCAGCACGACAGACGCCGCCACGGCCGCGACGAGCGCCAGCTGGAGGAAACGCCCCATCCAGTGCCCTCATCGGCGGCGTCGGGAGCGTCGGTGTCACCCGAAAGGGTGATGGGTAGGATCGGCGGCGTGCCACGTCTGACGCAGCGGAGGCTGGACCGGTCCTTGGGCGCTCGCCAGCGCCGACCCGCTCTTGGCGATCGGGCAGCAGATGCTCTCGGCGCCTACGCTCTCACGCGGAAGTAGTGCCGCCCGAGCCGCAGCGCCTCTCGACGGGCGCCGAGATGCGGGTGACGAACCCGCTCGACGACCTCGCCGTCCTCTGCGTCAACGGCGGGCAGGGCGGCGACGTCGAGGGGACGTGGAGCGCGTCGATCGAATGGCTCGTCCGCCGCCTCGCCCCCGACTTTCCGGGGCTGGCGTTCGCCGAGGTGCGCTTTCGGATCAAGTCGTGGAACCGGCTCGGCATGTGCGTCGAGGACGCCCTCTCCGCGCTCGCGGCAATGAGCGGTCGGGGGGCGCGGCGCTCCCTCTTGCTCGGCTTCTCCATGGGCGGCGCCGTGGCGATCGGGGCCGCGGGCCACCGATCCGTCTCAACGGTGGTGGGCCTCGCCCCCTGGATCCCAGACCGGCTCGACCTCTCGGGCCTCGCGGGCCGCCGCTTGGCGGTCTTCCATGGAGCACTCGACCGCTACCTGCCCGGGATCCCCGGCGTGAGCCCGTCGAACTCCAGGAGCGGCTTCGAGCGCGCGCGTGGGCTCGGCACCCAAGGCGGCTACACGCTCATCCCCGGCGCGCTGCACGGGATCGCGCTTCGGGCCCACTGGGGCCGGCCCATCCCCCTCCCCCGCGCCGGCCGTTGGGCGGAGCTGGTCGGCGAGGAGCTCGAGCGCTTTCAGGCCGCCAGGCCGTCGTGGTAGCGGCTCCGAGGTTTCTATCGGCTTACTCGGGTACGAGAGGCCATCCGAGACGGAGGTGACTCATGAAGGCCGTTGTCTGGCATGGATCCGAAGACGTCCGCGTCGACGAGGTTCCCGATCCGCGCATCCAGGAACCGACCGACGCGATCGTGCGGATCACGTCGACCGCGATCTGCGGCTCGGATCTCCACCTCTACTCCGTGCTGGGCATGTTCCTCGACGAAGGAGACATCCTCGGGCACGAGCCGATGGGGATCGTGGAGGAGGTCGGCTCGTCCGTCGAGCACGTCAAGCCCGGCGACCGGGTCGTGATCCCCTTCAACATCGTCTGCGGGCACTGCTTCATGTGCGGGCTCGGCCTCTTTGCCCAGTGCGAGACGACGCAGGTAAGGGAGCAGGGCAAGGGCGCGGCCCTCTTCGGCTACACGAAGCTCTACGGCCAGGTGCCCGGTGGGCAGGCGGAGTACCTCCGTGTCCCCCAGGCGCAATTCGGCCCGATCAAGGTGCCCGCAGGGCCTCCGGACGAGCGCTTCCTCTACCTCTCGGACGTGCTGCCGACGGCCTGGCAGGCGGTCGAGTACGCCGACATCCCGCGCGGAGGATCGGTGGCGGTGCTCGGCCTGGGTCCGATCGGGCAGATGAGCGCCCGGATCGCCCGCCATCGCGATGCCCGCGTGATCGCCGTCGACCTCGTGCCCGAGCGGCTTGCCCTGGCCGAGCGCCACGGGATCGAGACGCTGAACCTGGAGGAAAGCGACGACGTCGCCGCGGAGGCGAGGGAGTGGACGGACGGTCGCGGGCCGGACGCGGTCATCGACGCCGTCGGCATGGAGGCCCACGGGGCGCCGTTCAGCGAGTTCATGCAGAAGGCGACGGCGGTCCTCCCGGACCGGATCGGCGTCGCACTCGCGGAGCGAGCGGGCGTCGACCGGCTGGCGGCGCTCAGCACCGCCATCAGGATGGTGCGCCGGGGCGGCACCATCTCGATCATCGGCGTCTACGGCGGCCGGGCGGATCCTCTGCCGATGATGGATCTCTTCGACAAGGGCGTGACGCTCCGCATGGGCCAGGCCCACGTGAAGCGGTGGGTCGGCGACATCTTGCCGCTGCTCGGCGACGAGGACCCGCTCGGCACCGAGGACCTCGCCACGCACACGCTGCCACTGGAGCAGGCTCCGCACGGCTACGAGATCTTCCAGAAGAAGGAAGACGGGGCGATCAAGGTCGTCCTGCAGCCGTGAGCTGCCGGCGTCAGGCCTCGGCCGGCTGAACCCGTCGCCGCGCCATCTGCTGGACGGTGGGGCGCTTTACGTCCCACACCAGCCCGAGCTTCTCGAGCGCGCGGATCACCCACCAGGAGACGTCCACCTGCCAGCGGTGGAGCCCGTGGCGCGCCGAGCTCGGGAAGGCATGGTGGTTGTTGTGCCAGCCCTCGCCGAGGACGAGCACGGCGACGAGCCAGTTGTTGCGGGCCTCGTCGCGCGAGCGGTAGTCCTTGCGCCCGAACATGTGGCAGATCGAGTTCACGCTGAAGGTCGCGTGCTGGTAGAGGAAGATGCGGAGCAGGCCACCCCAGACCATCGCCTCGACGCCGCGGGCGACCGACCCGCCGACCGCGAAGCCGACCGCGAAGGGGATGCCGAGCGTCAGCAGGACCCAAAGGGCGTAGAGGCGGTCGATCGTGCGCACGAGCCGGTCCTCGTAGAGATCCTTCCCGTACTCGCGGCCGCGCTCCATGCCCTTGAGCTTGAAGAGCCAACCGACGTGCGAGTGCAGGAAGCCTCGAATCGTGCCGGCGACGCCCTCGCCGTGGCCGACGTGCGGGGAGTGCGGATCGCCCTCCTTGTCCGAGAGCGCGTGGTGCTTGCGGTGGTCCGTGACCCACTGGGTGATCGGCCCCTGCATCGCCATCGAACCGAAGACGGCCAGCGCCGTCTTCACGACCGGCCCCGTCTCGAAGCCCTTGTGTGTGAAGTAGCGGTGGAACCCAATCGCGTTCCCGAACGCCGTCAGGACGTAGAGCACGACCAGCAGGAAGAGGTCCACCCAGTGGAACGCAACGCCCCACAGGAGGCCCATCGCCGACAGCACGCCGAACGGCGGGATGACGACGGCGGCCACCGTGGCGACTTGGCTGACCAGGCTCGTCCTGCTCCGGACCGTGGCGGTCCTCACGGGTGTCTCGAAGGTTTGATCCATTGCGCGCAGCAGTCGGAAAGGCTGTCCCTTCCCGGCCAACCGAGATTCGAACCTGGTCGAATACCGGTTCAGTGGTAAGAGACGGGAACGGACAACTCAGGGTTGCAGTCGTGGGCGCCGGCATCTCGGGCCTCGGGGCCGCCTATCTGCTCACACACGCGCACGAACGAGCTCGGGTCCCGCAACGGCCGGGCGTCGCCGCGTGATCCTCTACGAGCTCGTGAACCGGAGCGGTACCGGCCTCTGGCCCGGATGCTCTACCGGATCGAGACCGCCGGCATCGAGCGCGTCCCTCCGAGCGGGCCCTGCATCCTCGTCGCAACCACGAGTCGGTCATCGACCCATGGATCCTGGGGCTCGCCACGCCGCGGACGATTCGCTTCATGGCGAAGGCCGAGCTCTGGGGGAACGCACTCGGGCGCACGGTCATGGAGGGTTTCGGCGCCTTTCCCATCTTCCGCGGGAGCGGCGACGGAGTGGCCATGAGCCGGGCCGGTCGCCTGCTCGCCGAGGGCGAGGTGCTCGGAATCTTTCCGCAGGGCACCTGCATCCCGCGCCGGCACAGGCCTTACATGCGCGGTGCCGCGCGGCTCGCGCTCGCCACGGGCACGCCGGTCATCCCGGTCGCTCTCGTGGGGACCGAGCAGGCGTGGCGGCCCCACAGGCCGAGGTTCGGGCTCCCTAAGATTCGCGTCCTCGTCGCCCGCCCCCTCGAGGTCGCCCGGCAGCGTCCCACGCTCGTCGGGGCCCGCGAGCTCACTCGGCGGATGGAGGAGGCGATCGCGGAGCTCCGGAGGCCGTACGGAGATCCGAAGCAGGCCTGGATCGAGGAAACCGCGTGAGCCGGCGCTTCCCCCCGGCGCTCTTCTCCGAGGGCTCCGGTCAGTGCAAGACGAAAAAAGCGACCGCGGCGTACTGACACGCCGCCGCGACGATCGTAAGGACGTGGAAGACCTCGTGATATCCGAACACCGAGGGCACGGGGTCGGGTCGCCGGAGGACGTAGACGACCGCGCCCAGCGTGTAGAGCAGACCCCCGACGAGGATGAGGGCCGTGCCGAGGACGCCGGTCTCCGCCGCGATCTGGGGAAAGGCCACGATGCCGACCCAGCCGAGGCCTGTGGCACCGGCAGCTGGAAGCCATTTGGGCCCGGCGCGCCAGACGAGCCGTTGCGCAATGGCAAGCGCGGCCCCGGTCCATACGACTGCCAGCACCGAGAACCTCCAGCCGTCTCGGAGAACGAGGAGGCCGTAGGGGGTGTACGTGCCTGCAATGAGAAGGTAGATGCCCGCATGGTCGGCGCTTCGCATCAACGCCCGTCTC
>DASQWP010000300.1:0-9958 GCA_035640195.1 Gaiellaceae bacterium
GTACGCCACCGAGCCCGTCATGCTGACCGGCTTCTCGACGTCCACTATCGACGCCGAGTCCGCCCTTCGGACGGTCTCCGTCGACGCCGTCCAGGGAACGAAGCTCCTAGACGCCCTCGTCCTCGGTGCGAACGCCCTCTCCTCCGAGTCGCTCCTCGGCCGCGTGATCGTGATCGTCACCGACGGGAACGAGACGCGGAGCGAAGCCTCCCTCGACGAAGCCATCGCCGCGGCTCAGGAGGCGGGCGTCGCGGTGTACGTCGTCGCCATCGACAGCCCACGTTTCAACCCCGCGCCACTCCAGCGTATTGCCGAGGAGACCGGTGGCACCTACTACGCCGCCGCCTCGACGGAAACGCTCACTGCCGTCTACTCGACCATCGCCGAGGAGCTCTCCCGCACGTGGCGGCTGGAATACGTCACGGGCGCCCTGCCCGCCGAGCGCATGGCGCTCTCGGCGAGCGTGCCGGGAAGCGATCCGGTCGAGGTCGTGCTCAGCGCTCCCGGCGACGCAATCCAGTTGCGCCGGCCGGAGGCGTCCGGACGGCTACCGGAGCAGTTCTTCGGCTCCGCCTGGGGCCAGGCGTCGTTCGCGCTACTCGTGGGCTTCGTCGTCCTCCTGGCGTCCGCGTTTCTCTTCGCCTCGCCGAAGGGCTCCTGGCTCAAGGGCCGCCTCGCGCCCCACGTCGCCCAGAAGCGGCGCGCCGTCAAGCGTCAGAGCGGCGATCGGCTTGCCCTGGCGGCGGGGCTCTTCCGCGCCACCGAGAACGCACTCGGGAACCTGAAGCCCTGGAAGCGGCTCGCCCGGACGATCGAGCGCGCCGACGTGCCCCTCCGCACCGTCGAGCTCGTCTATGTGATGCTGGCGTCGGGGCTCCTCCTGGGAATCCTCGTGGCGGCCTTCCGCCTCCCGGTCTTGGCCATAGGCGCGGCGCTCGCAGGTGGGACGCTCCTACCCTGGCTGCTCCTGGCCTTCAAGGCACGGCGACGCCTGAAGGCGTTCGAGAATCAGCTCCCCGACCTGCTGGTGACCATGGCCGCAGGCCTCAAGGCCGGGCACAGCTTCCGGCAAGCGCTTCAGAGCGTCGTCGACGAGGACCAGCCCCCCGCCTCCAAGGAGCTCAAGCGCGTGCTCACGGAGACGCAGCTCGGGCGGCCGATGGAACAGGCGCTCGTCGACATGGCGCACCGCATCGGGTCCAGGAACTTCGAGTTCGTCATCACGGCGGTGACGATCCAGCGCCAGGTCGGCGGTAGTCTCGCCGGTCTCTTCGACATGGTCGCGGACACCGTTCGCAGCCGCCAGCAGTTCAGGAAGAAGATCAAGGGCCTGACCGCCATGGGCCGAGCGTCGGCCTACGTCCTAGTCGGGCTCCCCTTCTGCGTCGCGGGGATGCTCACCCTCATCAACGCTGAGTACATGAGCCCGCTCTGGAACACCAGCACCGGGCACAAGCTCGTCATCGCGATGCTCGTGATGATGGTCGTGGGCTCCGCGATCCTCCGGAAGATCGTCAACTTCAGGTACTGACCATGCTCCTTCTCCTTCTTGCAGGTGTCTCCGCCGCGCTCGCCGCCTTTCTGGTGGCCGACGTCGCGACGCTCCCCGGGCGTGAGCGACTCGGCTCCCTCCGGCGCGCGGCCAACTACGGCCGCACGCGTGTGTCTCGCGCCGGGGCGCACGAGGAGGGCAGCTTCCGCGACCGGGCCGTCGCGCCGTTCTTGACGAGCCTCGCCCGCGTCGTGATGCGCGTGACGCCTGGTGCGACCGGCGAGCGGATCACCTCGAAGCTGCTCAGCGCGGGGCTCGCCCGGTCCCTGTCGCCGACGACTTTCCTCGCGTCGAAGGCGCTCCTGGCCTTCGGAGGCTTCGTCGGCGCCCAGGCGGTGGCGGGCCTCACCGGCGCCCTGGCCTCCAAGGGGATCCTGCTCGGCTTCCTCTTTGCCCTCGTCGCGTTCATGCTGCCCGACGTCTTCGTCATCTTCAAGACGAAGGGTCGCAAGGAGACCCTGCGGGCGGAGCTGCCGGACGCGCTCGATCTCCTCGCCGTCAGCGTCGAGGCCGGACTCGGCTTCGACGGCGC
This sequence comes from Gaiellaceae bacterium, assembly GCA_035640195.1. GTDB lineage: Bacteria > Actinomycetota > Thermoleophilia > Gaiellales > Gaiellaceae > DASQWP01. The sequence continues at coordinate 2,085 of DASQWP010000300.1, forward strand.
CATCTCGAAGCTGACCGAATACATGGACGGGCCCCTGACGGAGGAGTTCGCGCTCGCCCTCGGCGAAATGCGCATCGGCGAGAGCCGCCAGAATGCGCTCACGAAGATGGCCCAGCGCGTGGGGACGCCGGAGATCTCGGCTTTCGTTCGGGCGATCATCCAGGCCGATCAGCTCGGCATCTCCCTCGGGCGGATTCTCAAGCTGCAGGCCTCGGACACGCGCAACCGTCGGCAGCTCGCCGCCGAGGAGCGGGCGATGAAGGCGCCGATCAAGATGCTCTTCCCGACGGTTTTGTTCATCTTCCCGGCGATGTTCATCGTCATCCTCGGGCCGGCGTTCCTCAACCTGGCCGACGTCTTCTAGCCGCAAGCGGACGAGGTCAGCCGTGAGCAACGAGCGCAGCGGAGGCGGGGAGAGCGGAGCCGAGACCGGCTTCGGCACGGGCTTGCGCACGAAGCTCGGGCGTGGGGCAGCGGCCCCGCCTGGCAACGGAGGGGCCTCGGAAGGCGGCTCCGCGAACGGAATCGCGAACGAGGCGGAGGTAATCGCGCTCCGAGCCGAGCTCGCAGCGGCGATGGATCGCGAGCGCGCGCTGCGGGCTGAGCTCGCGACCGCCCTCGACACGCGCAGCGAGCACGACGTGGCCGTGGAGCGCGACCTCGCCGCGCGCGGCGCCGAGCTCGACGTCCGGGCCGCGAGGCTTGCCTCGACGGAGCAGGAGCTCGAGCTCCGCGAGCGTCGGATCACCGAGCAAGCGCAGGTCGTCCGCGAGGAGCGTGAGCGTCTGTCCGAGCTCGAGGCCCGAGCGGCCGCGGAGGACGCCCTCGCGGCCGAGCGCTCCGAGCAGGCGGAGGCGCGGCTTCGGGAGGCTCGGGAGGCCGATCGGGAGCGCGAGCGGCTCGCCTCCGAGGTGGCGAAGCGTGAGTCGGCGCTCGCGTCGAGGGAGTCGAAGCTCGGCCGCCGCGAGCAGGAGGTCACCAGCCGCGAAGCCGAGCTGAAGGCCCGCCAGGAGGCCCGCGAGCGCGCCCACGGCGAGCGCGACTCGGCCCTCCGCGACGTCGAAAAGGAGGTCGCCTCGCGCGAGCAGGCGCTCGCCGACCGCGAGCGCGAGCTGACCAAGGAGCTTGCCCGCGTGCAGGCGCGCGACGAAGCCCTCTCGGAACGGGAAAACGATCTGCGGGCGAAGGCGGATCGGCTCCGGAGCGACGCGGATCGGCTGGAGCGCGACCTTTCAGGACAGGGCAAGGCGACGGAGGAAACGCTTTCGCGCGCCGCAGAGCTCGACCAGCGCGAGCTCGAGCTGGCCGCCCGCGAGGCAGAGCTGCACCAGCGCGAGGCGCACGCCGCGCGCGTGCAAAGCGAGAGCCAGAAGGGCCGCGACCTGGAAGCCTTCGAGGAACGGCTCGAGGAGCGGGAGCGCGGGCTGGCCGAGCGGGAGGCCGAGCTCTCGAACTCGGAAGACGTCGCCGAATCCCAGCGCAAGCGCCTCGACCGACGCGACAAGCGTGTCGCCGAGATGGAGGAGAGCCTCCGCGAGCGCCTGCGGGAGCTCGACGAGCGCGAGGGCGAGATCGAGGCCAAGGAGGCCCGGCTCGAGGCCGACATCGAGATCCGCGAGGACAAGCTCGAGCGGCGCGAGTCTGAGCTCGCAGCGCTCCAGGAGCGGCTGGGTCAGAAGGAAAGCGAGCTGGCCACCTATGTCGCCCAGGTGCAGGGCGAGCTCAAGCGTCGCGAGGACGAGTGGTGGGAGAAGGTCACCGGCTCCGAGGGCCGGGCCGACGGCTGAGCGCCGCTGCGCGCGGCGACTCGACGCTTCCCTTCTCGCCTCGTCGCCGTCTCGTCACGATCGCCGCGCCGCGCGTGCGGATTTAGGCAGTACGCTCAAAGGCGGGTGGTGGCACGGGGTGGCCCCGGGGGAGAGGCCTACGCCGGTGCTTCGGTCTCCCGCTCGGCCTTCCAGCGTTCCAGGGCCTCCCAGGAGGCGAGCGTGTCCGCGGAGACCTGCGCGCGTAGGGCCGCCGGCTCGGTCGCCCAGTGGAGCTCGGCGACCTTGGCCGAGTGCGGTTCCGGCTCGACGCCTTCGCTCAGCCGCGCGCGGTAGACGATGAGCGCCGAGCCGGTGTCGTCGCTGACGGAGACCGCGACGCATCGAAGCTCGGAAACGTCCTCTTCGCCGAGGCCCAGCTCCTCGACGGCGTCGGCGAGGATTGCCCCCCGCGGGCTCTCGCGCGGTGCGAGCCCGCCCGAGGCCGAGGCGGTCCAGAGAAGCGGATCGCGTCCGATCGAGGGGCCGCGAAGCTGAAAGAGCGTCAGACCCTCGGCTCGCTCGACGAAGAGCTGCACGCCGAGCGCGAAGCCCAGGCGGTAGGCGAGGGTCGGCTCCTCGAAGACGACGAGCGCCTCGGCGTAACGTCCCTCCCTGTGGAGGACGACGCCGTCGCGGGATACGCCGTGGCTGAAGGCGATCGGCCCGTCGAAGCGATTCGGCGCTGACTCGAGCATCCGGGCAGCGTCGTCGACCGCGCGGCGGAGCGGCCCGTCGAGTCCGAGCTCGAACGGATAGGGGCGGAAGCGAGGCTCGCCGTCGAGGAGAACGGTGGCGCGCACGCGTGCAGTTTGGCGGCTCGTGCTCCTTCGGGTGGCGCCGTCCAGCATGGGGGCTGCCTGGAAGCGCCCTGCGCGACGCGGGCGGAGGGGTTACGCGCCGGCGAGCGTCGGGAAAGACCTCGCCGCCGTGCCCCGCCTTCGCAGAGTCGACTGCTCCGGACCCGGAATCGCGCGCCGACGTCGCGGGCGCGGCTTCGAGTACCTCGACGACGCGGGTGAGCGCGTCGAGGAGACGGAGGTGCTCGAGCGCATCCGCGAGCTCGTCATCCCGCCGGCGTGGGAGGACGTCTGGATCTGCCCCTACCCGTACGGGCACATCCAGGCGGTGGGCACGGACGCGGCCGGGCGGCGCCAGTACGTCTACCACCAGCGGTGGCGCGACCGCCGTGACGCGGAGAAGTTCGACGAGATGATCCGCTTCGCGCGCGCCCTGCCCGACCTGCGTGAGGCGACGGCACGGCACCTGCGCCGCCGCGACCTCACCCGTGAGCGCGTCCTGGCGTGCAGCGTCCGCCTCCTCGACCGCGGCTTCTTCCGCATCGGAACGGAGGAGTACGCGGAGGACAACCAGACGTACGGCCTCGCCACCATGCACAGACGCCACGCAAAGCTCGGCAAGGGCGGCGTCATCATCTTCGACTACGCCTCCAAGGGCGGCAAGCGCCGCGTCCAGTCGGTCGTCGACCGCGATGTCTACCGCGTCGTCGAGGCGCTGAAGAAGCGTCGCGGCGGCGGCCCCGAGCTCCTCGCGTACAAGAGCGGGCGTCGCTGGATGGACGTGCGCTCGGACGACATCAACGACTACATCAAGGCGGTCACGGAAGACGACTTCTCGGCCAAGGACTTTCGCACCTGGAACGCGACGGTGCTCGCGGCCCTCGGCCTCGCCGTCTCGGGAGCCGTCGCCTCCTCGCAGACGGGGCGCAAGCGCGCTATCTCCCGGGCCATCGGCGAGGTCGCCCACCACCTCGGAAACACGGCGGCGGTCTGCCGGGCCTCGTACATCGACCCGCGCGTGTTCGACCGCTACCGGGACGGGCTCACGATCGGCGGGGCGCTCGCAGAGCTCGGCGACGTCGACCACGGCGAGCCGGCCACGCAGGGAGCGATCGAGGAGGCGGTGCTCGATCTGCTGGAGCGCGACCTCCGCTCGGACGCTCTCGAGCGTGTCGCCTGAGGGTGACGTGGCCGCTCGGGACCGGTCCGGGGCCAGGCCCCGGGCGCGTCCACGCGGGACACGGCCGCAGGAGCGCCTAACAGTCCCGGAGCTTCTTGCAGGCCCTGGCGATCGGAACGGCGAAGTTGATGTTCTGGCCGCCGCCGGCCACCAGCACGCCCACGATGCGCCCCTCGAGGTCGATCGCGGGCCCGCCCGAGTTGCCCGGGTTGGCCGCGGCATCCGTCTGGATCGCGCTCTTCGAGACGCGGCTCACGACCCCGGTCGTCACCGTTCCGTCGAGGCCGAACGGGCTGCCGATGAGGACGAGCTCGTCACCCGGCTTGGGAACGTTCCGCTTCGGCTTCTGCCACATGGGCTTTGCGCCCTCCGGCCGACCCGAGACGCGGATCAGCGCCAGGTCGTTGCCCGGATCCCTGCGCACGATCTCGCCGCTCCAGGAGGCGCCCTTGCGAGAGACGGTGACGAAGGGGCTGCGCGCGTCCGCGATCACGTGGTCGGCGGTCATCAGGTAGATGACTCCGCCCTGTGTCCACGCCGCGAAGCCGGCCCCCAGCCCGGAATCGGTCTCTACCGTGAAGACGCTCTTGAGCGCCCGCTGCGCGAGCGGGGCGGCACCCTTGCTGCTCTTCTGGGCCGAGTCGACCCGGCCGGCTAGGAGAGCGTTCGCCTCCTGAAGAGCGCCGACGTCGGCCCGCACGTCCGCGACCGCCCGCTTCCAGGCCGCCCGCTCGTCCGCCGAGAGGCTTCGCTGGTTCGTGTACGCCAGGAGCGAGAGGGCCAGAGCGGTGACGAGCGCGAAAGCGATCGCGCCGCGCGCCGCAAGCTGGGCGACGCCGGGGCGTTGCCGCGTCCCTTCCCAGTCCCCCTCGGGCGCCGGCTCGGCCAGCTCCGGGGCGAGCAGGTCGGCGCCGCAATTGCCACAGAAGCGAAGGCCGCGCGGAACCGCGGCGCCGCACCGTGGACAGCTGGTCGCGGAGAGCAGAGAGACGGACACCCCACTCCCCTATCGACGCGAGGCGCGGCGGGGTTTAGCCGCGGGTCGCTGTGATAGTGTCGAGAGCCCCTCGGATGCGCAGGATCGTCCTTCTGATCGGGCTTTTCGCCGCCCTCGGTGCGATCGCTGCCGGCTGCGGCGGAGACGACTCGGGGGACGACGAAGGCGCCACTCCGGCGACGACCGGCGCGGTTGTGGAGCAGCCGGACCCGTGCGCCAAGGAGGAGCTCACGCTCGTCAACGAGGGCCAGCTCACTATCGGCACCGACAACCCGGCCTTCCCGCCCTGGTTCGAGGGCGGGACGCCGGACGGGTCGGAATGGGAGATCAACGACCCCGCGACGGGGGAGGGCTTCGAGAGCGCCGTCGCCTACGCCGTCGCCGAGCAGCTCGGCTTCTCGGAGGCCGAGGTCGAGTGGATGGTGGTGCCCTTCAACCTGTCGTTCCGGCCCGGGCCAAAGGACTTCGACTTCGACATCAACCAGATCTCCTACGTCGAGGAGCGGGACGGAGCGGTCGACTTCAGCGACTCCTACTACGACGTCAACCAGGCCGTCGTCACCCTCCGGTCGTCGGACTTCGCCGACGCGGCGTCGATCGAGGACCTCCAGGGCGCGAAGCTCGGCGCGCCCGTGGGGACGACGAGCTACGACTACATCGTCGAGAACATCCAGCCCGGCGAGGATCCCGCCGTCTACGACAGGCTCGACGACGCGGTCTCGGGTCTCCAGAACAGGCAGGTGGACGGGATCGTCGTCGACCTCCCGACCGCCTTCTTCATCACGGCGGTCCAGGTGCCGAACGGGACGATCGTCGGCCAGTTCCCCTCGGTGGGCGGCCAGGAGTACTTCGGCATGGTCTTCGAGGAGGGGAACCCGCTCCGCGACTGCGTGAACGAGGCGCTGACCGCTCTGAGAGAGGACGGGACGCTCGACGCGATCCAGCAGGAGTGGCTCGCCGACAAGACGGACGCTCCGGTCCTCGAATAGCCTCGCGTCCATGAGGGCCTCCGGTCAGTCCGGGGGGAGAAGCATCGTCGTCGCGCTTCTCTCCACGGTCGTCTTCGCCGTGGTCGTCGTCCTCGTCGTCACGAGCGCTCCCGGGTGGGACGCGGTTCGCGAGTCGTTCTTCAACTGGGAGAACTTCCGGGCCTCCCTGCCGGAGATCCCGGAGGCGTTTCTCCTGAACATCCGCATCTTCCTGATCGCGGAGGTGTTCATCCTCGTCTTCGCGCTCCTCTTGGCCGTGCTCAGGGGCCTGCCGGGCCCGGTCTTCTTCCCCCTGCGCACGGCGGCGCTCGTCTACGCGGACTTCTTCCGGGGCGTGCCGACGATCCTCGTCATCTACATCCTCGGCTTCGGCGCGCCGGCGCTCGAGATCTCGGGCGTGCCGCGCGAGCCGCTCGTCTGGGGCGTGGTCGCGCTCGTCCTCGTCTACTCCGCCTACGTCTCGGAGGTCTACCGCGCTGGCATCGAGTCCGTGCATCCGAGCCAGGAGGCGGCGGCGCGCTCGCTCGGGCTCTCGCAGGTGCAGGCGCTCCGCTACGTCGTCCTCCCCCAGGCGGTGCGGCGGGTCGTGCCGCCGCTCCTGAACGATTTCATCGGGCTGCAGAAGGACACTGCTCTCGTCGCCTTGCTCGGGCCCGTCGAGGCCTTTCGTCAGTCCCAGATCGAGGTTGCCGGGAGCTTCAACTACACGCCCTACCTCGTGACGGCCATCCTCTTCGTCCTCCTCACCATCCCGCTCGCGCGCCTCACGGACTGGCTCGTGATCCGCGACCGCCGCCGGCAGCTCGCGCTCGGGGGTGCGCGGTGAACGGCGCAGCCCTTCGCATCGAGGGGCTGCGCAAGTCCTTCGGCGCCCTAGAGGTGCTCCGCGGCATCGACCTCGTCCTCGCCGAGCACGAGGTGGTCTGCCTGATCGGCGCCTCCGGCTCCGGGAAGTCGACGCTCCTTCGCTGCGTGAACCTGCTCGAGCCGGTCGACGAGGGCCGGATCCTGGTCGCGGGCGAGGAGGTGACCGCGGCCGGCGTCGACGTCAACCGCGTGCGGCGCGGGATCGGGATCGTCTTCCAGGCGTTCAACCTCTTCCCGCACATGACGGTGCTCCGCAACGTGACGCTCGGACCGGTGAAGGCGCTCGGCGTTTCGCGCGAGCAAGCCGACGCAGACGCGGTCGAGCTGCTGCGTCGCTTCGGCCTCGCGGACAAGCAGGACGAGTATCCGGACCGCCTCTCGGGCGGCCAGCAGCAGCGCGTTGCCATCCTGCGGGCCCTCGCCATGCGCCCGCGGCTCCTCCTGCTGGACGAGGTCACGAGCGCGCTCGATCCGGAGCTCGTCGCCGAGGTCCTCGCCGTCATCCGGGAGCTCGCCGAGGGCGGCATGACGATGTTGATCGCCACGCACGAGATGAGCTTCGCGCGCGACATCGCAGACCGGGTCTGCTTCCTGGACGCCGGCGTCATCCTCGAGGAGGCGCCGCCGGGGGAGATCTTCACGCGCCCGCGTGAGCCGCGCACGCAGCAGTTCCTGCAGCGGATCGTCGAAGCGGGTCGGCTCTAGACCCTCACGCGAGAGGGCCCGCCCGGCGTTCGCCGGACGGGCCCCTCGATCAATGGCGCGATGCGGCCTAGGTGTCGCCGCCGCCCGTGCCCGTTCCGCCGCCGCCCGTGTCGTCTCCGCCGCCGCCGCCGCCGCCGCCACCGCCGGTGTTGTCGCCGCCTCCGGTACCGTCGTTCCCGACCGTCCAGTCGCCGTCGCCGGTGTTGTTGCCGCCGCCGGTGCCGTCGTTCCCGCGGGTGCGGTCGCCGTCGCCGGTGTTGTTGCCGCCGTTGGTGCCGTCGTTCCCGCGGGTGCGGTCGCCGTCGCCGGTGTTGTTGCCGCCGTTGGTGCCGTCGTCGCCGCGCGTGCGGTCGCCGTCGCCTTCGTCGTCGTCGGCAGCCGCGATCTCGTCGTCGTTCTCGTTCTTCCGCATCTCGTCGGCTGCGAGCTCGATCGGCGTGCCTGGATCCGAGCTCTGCCAGTCCGCGAGCGCTGCGCCGACGCCTCCCGCCCCGATGACGAGGGCGACGAGGAGGACCGCCAGCTTGCCCA
>DASQWP010000301.1:0-5899 GCA_035640195.1 Gaiellaceae bacterium
GCCCGAGATGACCTGCAGCGCCCAGAGGCGGAAGAAGAGCGCGCAGAAGATCGTGATGGCGAGAACGCCGAGGATGGCGATGCGGATCGCCATCTGCGGCGGGACCCGGTAGGGCTCCTCGACGCGCGGGTCGGGCGGCAGGAAGCCGGGCGGATAGAGGCCTGCGATCGCCCGGTTGAGCGTCGGATGGTTCGCGCTCGGATCGGCGAGGCGGTCGAGCTCCTTCTGCTTCACGTTCCCCACGTACACGCTCGGGTCGAAGGTCGGGTTGGAGGCGAGCGCCAGGATCTCCCCGGTGTCCACGCTCATGGCCACGAGCGCGCCTCCGTTCGCAGCCCAGTCGCCGTTCTCGTGCGCAAGGCGGATGCCGTACGCGAGCGCTTCCTCCGCGGTGCGCTGGAGCTCGGCGTCGATCGTCAGCTTGATGTTGTCGCCCGGCTCGGGAAGCTGGCTGAACTGGCGCTCGCTCGTCACGCGGCCGAGCGCGTCCACGTAGACCCGGCCCACTCCCGGCTGACCGCGCAGGTAGCCGTCGAAGCTGGCTTCGATGCCCGTCTGGCCGATGCGGTCGCCGGCCGCGTAGCCGTCCTGCGTACGGGCCTTCACCTGTTCGGCGGAGATCTCGCTCACGTAGCCGAGGATCTGGGCCGCGACCGTGCCCTGCTCGTACTTGCGGAGGTACGTCTGGGAGATCTGGACGCCCGGGAAGTCGGCCTGGTGCTCCATCAGGTACGCGGCGCGGAGGTCGCCGACGTCCGTCTTCACCGGGACGGGAGTGAGCGGATCGCTCGCAGCGCGCTCGCGCACGCTTCGGCGGACGTCCTTGAAGGGGATCTCGAGCAGGCGCGAAAGACGGCGGAGCATCGCGTTGCGCTCGTTCACGGGCATGGCCTCGAGCGCGGCGGGCCAAATCTGGACGAGCGTTCCGGGCTCGTTCGAGACGAGCACCTGACCGTTGCGGTCGACGATCGAGCCGCGCGGGGCGAGGGCGCGGAAAGAGCGAATCTGGTTGTTCTGCGCGTTCTCGAGATAGCGGTCGCCCGAGATGACCTGCAGCGCCCAGAGGCGGAAGAAGAGCGCGCAGAAGATCGTGATGGCGAGAACGCCGAGGATGGCGATGCGGATCGCCATCTGCGGCGTGACCCGGTAGGGCTCCTCGACGCGCGGGTCGGGCGGGAGGAAGCCGGGCGGATGGGGGGCCTGGGGGGTTCGGACGGCCATGGGCTAGACGGCGGCGCTCACCTCTCCCCGGCGCACGCGGGTCGGCGGCGGGAACAGCCGGCGGCAGAGGCCGTAGACCGGATAGGCGAGGAGCATGTTGAGCGCAATGGTGGGGAGCAGGACGCCGGCGAAGAAGTGGCCGGCCGAGATCGACTCCCCGAGCATGAAGTGGAGGACCGCCGAGCCGAAGGCGACCCCTATGGTGGCGAGCGCGACTGCGATGAGTGGAGGATGGGCCGAGGCGCGCGTGGTCACGTCGCCGAAGCGGCCGGCCCAGTACCCCGCGAGCGTGAGCAGCAGGGACGTCAGGCCGAAAGTCTCGAGCGAGCCGGTGTCGAGCACGATGCCCGCCCAGAACCCCGCGGCGGCGCCGAAGATCGGCCCGCGCAGGAGCGCGACCGCGACGAGGACGACGAGGACGACGTCCGGATGGCCCTCGGCCACCTCGATCCAGCCGGCGATCGAAAGCTGAACGAGCGCCGCGAGGAGGAGCACCACCCCCGTCTTAACCGCATCCAGGGCCGTCACGGCCTGCGCCTGGTCCCGGTCTGCTCCGCCGGCCGCCGTGCCCGGTCGCCGCCGTCGCCTCCGGCGAGGACGATCACGTCCGCCAGGGAGTCGAAGTCGACGAGCGGCGCCACCTGGATGCGCTTGTAAAGGTCCACGTCCTGCTGGCCCACCGACTTGACGGTGCCGATCGGGATGCCGCGCGGGTAGAGGGACTCGAACGCGAGGGTCTGCCAGCCGGCCGTGACGACCAGGTTCCCCTCCTCCACCAGGTCGTCCTTGCCCACGCGATCGAGGATGAGGGAGCTTTCGCTCGCGCCGTGGCGGACGACCCCGGTGGCGCCGCTCTCGAGGACGATGCCCGAGACGGCGCTGTCCTGGTCCGTGATGAGCGTCACCTTGGCGCCGTTCGCGGTCACCTCCGTTACGAGGCCGACGAGTCCGTCGGCGGTGACCACGGGGTCGTTGCGTCGGACGCCGTCGCCCTCGCCGGCGGCGATCAGCACCTCCTGCCGGTACGGGCTGGGCGGGCGGGCGACCACGCTCGCCGTGACGCCCCGGTAGTCCTCCGGGAAGCTCGGGCCGTCGATGTAGGCGAGCAGCTCCTCGAGCCGCGCGTTCTCCTGCGCGGCGGTCTCCTCGCCGATTATCTGCTCGCGGAGGTTCTTGACCTCTTCGCGGAGCTGCTCGTTCTCGGCCTTCGCGTCGAACAGGTCGGACATGTACGCCCAGCCGTCGCGAAAGGGCCGGGATACACGCTCGCCGGCCACCTCGAAGGGCATGAGGACGGAGGCGCCCAGACGCTGAGCGGTGTGGAGCGGCCCCTCGCTCGACTCGCGGAAGTACACGGTGATGAGCCCGAGGGAGAGGAGGACCAGCACGGCGGCGACGAGCCGCGCCTTGAACGCGCGCCCCGCTCGAGAGGAGGTTCCGTCGGTGCGCCGGACGGGCGCGTCCAGCACCGGAAGCCGTGCTGTACGTTGCCGAGGCACGGAAGGGGACAGTCTAGAGCTTCGCCCGGAACGTGTGGCCGGCCGCCGACCGCTAGCGTCGCCGGCCGTTGCGCTGGCGCGCCTTGGCCGAGCGGTGCATGACCTCGAACTCCTCGAGGCTCCGGCCGGAGCCGACGGCGACGCACGTGAGCGGGGACTCGGCCAGCTGCACGGGCATCTGGGTCTCCTCGCGGAGCCGCTCGACAAGGCCCGTCAGGAGCGCGCCGCCGCCGGCGAGGACGATGCCGCGGTCCATGATGTCGGCTGCGAGCTCCGGAGGGGTCTTGTCGAGGGTCGACTTGATCGCGTCGAGGATCTGGCCGACGGGCTCGTCGAGAGCGCGGCGCACCTCCTCCGACGTGATGACGACGGTCTTGGGAAGCCCGGTGAGCATGTCGCGGCCGCGCACCTCGGCGGAGACCTCCTGGTTCAGCTCCCAGGCGGAGCCGATCTCGAGCTTCAGCTCCTCGGACGTCTGCTGGCCGATGAGGAGCTTGTACTCCTTCTTCACGTGACCCATGATGGCCTCGTCCATCTCGTCGCCGCCGACGCGGATGGACTGGGAGACGACGATGCCGCCGAGAGAGATGACGGCCACCTCGGTCGTGCCGCCGCCAATGTCCACGATCATGTTCCCGGTGGGCTCCGAGACGGGCAGGCCGGCGCCGATCGCCGCCGCCATGGGCTCCTCGATCAGGTACGCCTGGCGCGCGCCGGCGGAGAGCGTCGCTTCCTCGACGGCCCGCTTCTCGACGCCCGTGACGCCGCTCGGGACGCACACGACGACACGCGGGTGCGCGAAGCGGTTGTGGTGCACCTTCTGGATGAAGTGCCGGAGCATCTGCTCGGTGACGTCGAAGTCGGCGATGACTCCGTCCTTCAGCGGGCGGATGGCCGAGATCGTCCCGGGCGTCCGCCCGAGCATCCGCTTCGCCTCGATTCCGACAGCGTGCACCTCCCCGGTCCGCTGGTCGATGGCGACCACGGAAGGCTCCGAGAGCACGATCCCGCGCCCGCGGACGTACACGAGCGTGTTCGCCGTGCCGAGGTCGACGGCCATCTCGCGACCGCCGAAGCCGCTTACGTAGCCCCAGAGGCTCATAGCCCGCGGAGTGTATATGCCGGCCTCCGGCGTCCCGACGGGACACGGCCGGGGCCAGGCCCCGGACATGGCCGCCTCAGCCGGTGCGATTGTTGAAAGGTTGTGCCAAGCGAGAGCGGCCGCGGCCCCGTGACCTATGGTCGAGAAATGGCGCGACGGCCTCGCATTGTGATCCCGGGCGGGATCTATCACGTCACCGCGCGCGGAAATCGTGGCCAGCTCATATTCAGGGGCGAAACGGACCGCCTCCTATTCATGTGGCTGCTCGAGCAGATCACGATGCGCTTCGGATGGTGGATCCACGCCTATTGCCTGATGGACAACCACTTTCACGTCGTCATCGAAACGCCGAACGCCGACCTGTCCGCCGGGATGGAACGCCTGAACGGTCGTTATGCCCAAGCGTTCAATGACAGCCACGGCCTTGATGGGCATCTTTTCCAGCGGCGTTTCCATGCGGTCCTCGTCGAGAGTGACGGGCACCTGCTCGAACTGTCGCGATATCTCGCGCTCAACCCGGTGAAGGCTGGCCTTTGTCCGACTCCCGCGAGCTGGAGATGGGGAAGCTACCGGGCAGTCATCGGACTCGAACCAGCTCGACGATTCCTCTCGGTGGATCGCGCGCTCGGATGCTTCAACCGGGATCTCGGTGCGGCCCGCGCGGCCTTGCGGCGCTTCGTCGAGGACGGTCTGCACGCGGTGTCCGCATGAGCCGTGTCCGGGGCCTGGCCCCGGACACGGCCGTTCTAGCCGACCCCGTAGGTGCCGGGGAGCCGCTCCGCCAGGAGGCGGACCAGGACGGCGACGGGGAGGCCGACGACGTTCGCATAGTCGCCCTCGATGCGCTCGACGAGGCCGGCGCCGCGCCCCTGAATCGCGTACCCGCCCGCACGACCCTCCCACTCGCCGGCGGCGACGTAGGCGGCGACGTCGCGCGGCGTCAGCGACCGAAAGGTCACACGGGTCACGTCGTGCTCGACGACCTCCCACCCCGGTGTGACGAGACACAAGCCGGAGACGACCTCGTGGGCTCGCCCGCCCAGGAGCTCGAGCATCTCGGCCGCCTCGGCGGCGTCGCGCGGCTTCCCGAACGTCCGGCCCTCGCAGACCACCGACGTGTCGACCCCCAGCACGGGTCGCTCGCCCGCCTCGTCCACTACCGACCGCGCCTTGCCCCTCGCATGCTCGCGCGCGAGCTCTGCGGGAGGCGTTCCCGGCGCATCCCCCTCGACGTAGCGCGGCGCCACGACCTCGAATGGGAGCCCGAGCTGCTCGAGGATCGCGCGCCGCTGAGGCGAGGTGGACGCGAGGAGAAGAGGCGGCGCCGGCGGCGCGCTCACCGCTTCCGTGCCACCCAGATCTCCTCGGCGGGCCAGTCGCGGCCCCACTCCGCAGTGACGTAGTCGTAGACGGGATGCGTCTCGGCGTCCGGCGGCGCCTGGATCTCCACGAGGTTCTCGATCTCGAACCCGCCGGCGCGCAGGAGGCGGATCCAGTCGCCGTGGCCGAGGTGGAACTCGACGCCCTCGCCCGGCCATTCGAGCCGGTACATCCCGAACTGCGGCCGCAGGAGGCGCTCTTCCGCCGGTCCCTCGTCGGGCGTGCACAGCATCACGAGCGTCGAGTTCCGCAAGAAGACGAGGTGACCGCCCGGCCGTAGAAGCCGTGCCGCCTCGGGGACCCACCGCGCAGGGTCGCACCAGATGCTCGCCCCGTACTCCGAGACGACGAGGTCGAAGGAGGCATCGGCGAGCGGCACGTCCTCGGCGCTCGCCTCGACGAGCGGGAACTCGAGGGCGTGCTCTGCCTGGCACCGACGGGCCGTCTCGAGCTGCGCGGGCGTGACGTCGAGACCGACCACGCGCGCGCCGCGGCGGGCGAGCCAGGCGGAAACATACGCCGTCCCGCAGCCGAGCTCGAGGACGTCCAGGCCCGCCACGTCGGGCAGCACGCGAAGCTCACGCTCCGGAACGCCCCAGACGCCCCACGTGATTTCCCCCTGCGACCACTGACGCGACGCCTCCCGGTCGGCGTACTCGGCGTTCGTGCGCGTCCAGAGATCTCGATTGCGGACGAC
>DASQWP010000302.1:0-3712 GCA_035640195.1 Gaiellaceae bacterium
CGACCTTTGGCCTCGCGTTCGAGAGACGGCGCAGGAGCGCCGACTTGCCCGCGTTTGGGAAGCCGAGCAGCGCCGCGTCGGCGAGTAGCTTCAGGCGAAGCTCGAGCTCGGCCTCCTCGCCGGGAGAACCGACCTCTGCGATGCGCGGCGTCTGGTGCGTCGGGCCGGCGAACCGCCGGTTTCCGTGACCGCCGTGGCCTCCATGGGCGACCGTGACACGCGCGCCGGCGTGCGCCAGGTCGGCGAGCAGCCGGCCGCCGGCGTCGAAGACCTGCGTCCCCACCGGAACACGCAGCTCGACGTCCTCGCCGTCGGCGCCGTGGCGGTTCGAGCCCTCCCCGTGGCGCCCGCGTTCGGCCCGGAAAGAGCGCCTGCGGGCGAACGAGCCCAGGTCGCGCAGATCGGGGTCGGCCACGAGCGCGACGTCACCGCCGTCGCCGCCGTCGCCTCCGTCCGGCCCGCCCTTCGGCACGTACTTCTCCCGCCTGAAGGAGAGCGCGCCGTCGCCTCCGCGGCCGCCGCGGACGCGGACCCGCGCACGGTCGTAGAACATCGAGGCGCCGCGCCCTAGGCGACGGAGACGATCCGGCCTTCGCCGTTCGTCTTGAAGGCGACCTTGCCGTCGCGCTTGGCGAAGATCGTGTGGTCGCGACCGAGGCCCGTTCCCGGTCCCGGCCGGAAGCGCGTCCCCCGCTGGCGCACGACGATCATGCCGGCCTTGATCTCCTGGCCGTCGAAGACCTTGACGCCGAGTCGCTTGGACTCGGAGTCGCGGCCGTTCTTCGACGAGCCCAGTCCCTTCTTGTGAGCCATCTAGTCCTCGCTCTTCTTCCTGGTCGGACTCTTCCTCGCCGGCTTCTTCGCGGCCGGCTTCTTCGCGGCGGTCTCCTTCTTCGCCGTCGTGGAGCGCGTCGAGCGCTTGCCGATCGTCTGGATCTCGATCTGCGTCAGGCGCGCGCGGAAGCCGTTGCGGCGGCGATATCCGGTGCGGCGGCGATGCTTGCCGACGACGACCTTGTCCCCGAGGACGTGGCCCGCGACCTTGGCGGTGACCTGCTGGCCCTTGAGCCCGTCGCCGAGCTTGGGGTCCCCGTCGCCGCCGAGCATGAGGAGGTCGGGATGGAAGGTCTTGCCCTCGTCCACGCCCAGGCGGTCGACGAGCAGGCGCTGCCCCTCGCGCACGCGATACTGCTTGCCTCCAACGGTGATGACGGCGTAGCTCTCCATGATCCAGACGCTAAACGAGCGGGCTCTCCTGGCCCGCTTCCGGCGGAGATTCTAGCGTCTTCTTCTTGCGACCGCGCCCGCCGCGGCTCCCTCGCCGGGTCTTCTTCTTCGGCTTGGGCTCCTCCGCCGGAGCCTCTTCGGCAGGCGCCTCCTCGGCGGCCGGCTGCCCGGCCTCCTCCGGCTGCTCGGGCCGGCCCTCCGCGTCCGAGGCGGGTGCGGCCGGCGCCTTCTTCTTGCGGCCGCGGCCGCCGCGGCTCCCTCGCCGCGTCTTCTTCTTCGGCTTGGGCTCCTCTGCTGGAGCGGCCTCGTCCGTGCCCTCCGGCTCGCCTGGAACGCTGCCGTCCGCGAGCACGGCTGTCGCCGACGTCCGGCCGGCCTGCTCGATGCGGACGCGCACGGTCTCCCCGACCCTCGCGGACGCGCCCGTCACGGTGATCACGTAGCCGTTGCGTCGCGCGATCGCGTCCTCGTCGTCGTGCAGGTGCACGTCTTCGAGCTCGACCTCTAGCTCTTCGCCGGGGGCGACGGGGAAGGCCTCCGGATCGATGTCGGAGGCCTTGCCCTGCGCGAGGACGTTGAAGTGATCCTGGCGGAAGCTCCGCTTCGTCTTGAAGGCAAACCGGCGGCCCGTCTCCTTCTCGAGCTCGTCGAGCCGCGCTCCGCCCGGGCCGATGAGGATCCCGGCCACGGCCGAGTTCAGCTCGACGAGGAAGGCCTCGCTCTTCGAGCCGGAGATGTGGGCGCGAAGGCGCCGCTCGACCTCGACGGCGTGCGTCTCGGCCGAGATCACGACGCCGTTCCCGCTGCACGTCTGGCAGGCGACCGTGAGGATCTCCCTCGGACCGTCGGTCACGTTCTGGCGCGTCATCTCGACGAGCCCGAGCGGCGAGATCTCGACGACGTAGGTCTTCGTGCGGTCCCGCTGCAGCTCGGTGTTGAGGGCGTCCTCGACCAGCTGCCGGTTCTTCGGGTTCGCCATGTCGATGAAGTCGATGACGATGATCCCGCCGATGTCGCGGAGGCGCAGCTGGCGGACGACCTCCTTGACGGCCTCGAGGTTGTTCTTCGTGATCGTGTCCTCGAGCCGCGCGCCCGACTGCTTGCCGCGCCCGCCCACGAAGCGGCCCGTGTTGACGTCGACGACGGTGAACGCTTCGGCGTAGTCGAAGATCAGATAGCCGCCCGAAGGCAGGTCGACGCGCCGGTCGAGGGTCGAGCGCACCGCCTCGCGCACGCCCGCCTTCTCCATCAGAGGCGCCTTGCCGTCGTAACGCTCGACGCGGGCGGCGAGCGCGGGCGAGGTGCGCTTCAGGTACCCGACGATCTTTCGGAACGTGCGGTCGTGGTCGACGACCACGCGCTCGAAGTCGCTGATGAAGAGGTCGCGGATGATGCGGAGCGGGAGCTCCGCCTCCTGGTAGACGAGGGCGGGAGCCTCAGCCCGGCCGGCACGTCCCTTGATGGTGGCCCAGAGCTTGACGAGCAGCTTGAGGTCGCCCGCGAGCTCCGACTCCGAGGCACCCTCGGCGGCCGTCCGGACGATGATGCCGCCCTCGGGGAGCTCGAGGCCCTTGCAGATGCCCTTCAGACGCTCGCGCTCGGCGTCCTCGAGGCGGCGGGAGACCCCGATCCCGTCCCCGAACGGCGTGTAGACCAGGAAGCGGCCGGGCAGCGAGATCTCGGTCGTGAGCCGGGCGCCCTTCGTCCCCATCGGGTCCTTGACCGCCTGGACGAGCACCTCCTCGCCCCTGGAGATGAGCTCCTGGATCTTGCGCGTCTGGCGGCGGCCTTCGAGCTCGGGCACGACGATCTCGTCCACGTAGAGGAAGCCGTTCTTCTCGAGGCCGATGTCGACGAAGGACGCCTCCATCCCCGGGAGGACGTTGTCGACGATCCCCTTGTAGATGTTGCCCGCGATCGAGCGGTGGCTCGGACGCCCCAGGTACACCTCGGCGGGCTTGCCGTCCTCGAGGACCGCGACGGTGTCCTCGCCGACCTCCACGGAGATCACGATCTCCTTCTTGACGGGCGGCAGCTGGGGCCGTTTCGCCGGCGCACGGCGGCGACGAGGCTTGGGCGTCTCCTTCTTCTTCTCCGCGACCGGAGCCTTCGGCTCCTCCGCCTGCTTCTTGCGGCCGCGGCCGCCGCGCGTCCCGCGACGGCGCCGCGGAGGCGCCTTCTCAGGCTGCTCGGAGGCCCTCTGTCGAGTTGGCTGCTTCTCCTCCGGGGGGGCCTCCGGAGCGGCGGCCTCGGCGGGCGCCTGCTCCTCCTTGCGCTTCTTCCTGCGAAACCAGGGCACGTGTTCGAACTCCTTTCGGGCGCACGCCGCGCCCGGCGCCGCTCGGGCGCTCGTGCAGGCGAGGCGTGTCTGCCACAGATGTCATGAATTCTCGGCGCCGGGATCCCGCTTGCCCGATCTGGGCTCGGTCCTCCCTACGCATTCCTCTCCAGCGTAGCAGCGGCGCCCTCTCACGCGGCGGCCGGA
>DASQWP010000303.1:0-2079 GCA_035640195.1 Gaiellaceae bacterium
GCTCGACGAAGTCGCCGAACCCCAGGTCGCTGTCGATCCGCGCGTGCGAGTTCCGCAGAAACGTGAAGTGGGAGTAGACGCGGTCGGACGGCTTGCGGAAGAGGAAGACGATCTGCGGCACCGGATCGAAGCCGGCGAGCACCTCGGGCGCGGTTCGCTGATAGATGTAGACGGGCGTCCCCTCGACGACGATCGTCGCGCCCGTTCCTCGGCAGCCCTCGAAGTACGACCTGTAGCCGGCGAGACCGTGGTCTCGGAAGTTCGACTTCGCCTTGAACAGCGGGTCGTCGTCGTCGAGCAGGTAGCAGGGCTCCTTGACGCTGGAGCCGCAGACCTCCGGGTGGGCAGCGAGCCACGCGAAGAGCGAGGTCGTGCCGCACTTCGGCGCACCCGCTATGACGACGTTCGGAAGCATCTCCGTACCCTCGCGCTTGATCGTAGCTCGCGCTCCGAGCGGCGACAACGAGGCGCCGAGGGGTATCGTGCGGCCCTCAGGCCATGAGCAAGCGCGCGGTCTTTTGGGGATCCGTGGACGTCCTCGCGTACGCGTACGCGGGCTTCCCGCTTCTCGTCGCCGCCAGGGCGCTCGTGCGCAAGCGGCCGATCGCGGCAGGGGACGGGCTGCCGAGCGTCACCGTCGTCGTTCCCGCTCACAACGAGGCGGGAATCATCGAGGAGAAGCTCGCGAACGTGGCCTCCGTCGGGTATCCGCCAGAGAGGCTCGAGATCATCGTCGCGTCCGACGGCTCCGACGACGGAACAAACGACCTCGTGCGCGCACACCCGGCCGGGGCCCGTCTGCTCCCGCTACCACGGGTCGGCAAGAACGCGGCCTTGAACGAGGCGGCTGCGGCAGCGCGGGGAGAGATCGTCGTCTTCACCGACGCCGACGCGAAGATGGCCGAGCACGCGCTCCACTACCTCGTCGCCCCGTTCGCCGACCCCGAGGTCGGCGGCGTGGCCGGCGAGCGGAGGCACGGAGACGTCTCACGCCCGAAGAGCCTGGCGGCTAGGACCCGGCACTCCCTCCGCGAGCTCCTCAGCCGCTCCGGGAGCGTGACCTCCGCCGAGGGCCAGATCTACGCCGTTCGGCGCGAGCTCGTCCAGCCGGCTCCGCCCAACGTCCCCGACGACTTCTGGATCTCGACGCGCGTCGTCGCGGCACACTCGCGACTCGTCTACGAGCCGCGCGCGCTCACCCACCCCTTCGTGGGAGTCACCCGAGTCCACGATCCGTTCGAGCGCAAGGTCCGGATGACCGGCCCTTCACTCCGCGCCCTCTGGCTCGGTCGCGAGCTTCTGAACCCACGCGTGTACGGGTTCTATGCCTTGCAGCTCTTCTCGCACAAGCTGCTTCGCCGCCTCGTGTTCGTGCCCGTCGTCGCGCTCGCCGTCACGGCGATCGCCCTGAGCCGCCAGGGACGCGTGTACCGGCTGGCCGCCCTCGCACAGGCGGGGCTGCACGGCGCCGCGCTGGCCGGCCTCCTCCTGCGCGGCACCCGCCTCGGGCGGCTGAAAGCGCTGAAAGCGCCGCTCGCCTTCGATCTCGGCAACGCTGCCGCCGCCGTCGCCCTCGCTCAGCAGCTCCGCGGCAGGCGACCGCGCGACGACATGTGGGAGCCGCAGCGAGTGGTGACGCAGACCGGCTCGTCAGACGAGCAGCCGTAACGCGGCGAGCAGGGTCTACCCGTCCGCGTGCGTCCAGTCGGTCCAGCCGACGTTTCGCTGCACCGTGTTCTCCCCTACGGGGAAGGAGGTGCCGTAGCGGTCGTTGATGATCCAGTAGACGGGCACTCCCGACTCCCACCACTCCTCCTCGGGAAACTGCTGCTCGAGCTCGAAGAGGAAGCGCGCGGCGCGGAGTAGCGCCTCGTCCTCCCAGGCATAGACGTCGTAGCCCTGCCGATGGAGAATTTCGGCGAGCGCGACGAAGCCGCTCAGCGCCTCGCGGGGATATTGCGTGTATTCGGGCGGCCACTGGAACTCCCCTCCCCGGCGCATGTCGTCGGGGAGGGCGCCGTCGATCGAATGGCCCTCCTTCGTCGCGCCCTCTGGGTTGACCCCGCGCGGCCGCTCGAA
>DASQWP010000304.1:0-12353 GCA_035640195.1 Gaiellaceae bacterium
CGCCGCGCCGAGGCGCTCCGCCGCCTCGTCGCGTACGAGGCCCTGGGCGCACGGGCAGGCGTTGATCCCGGTCGCCTCGACGCCGACGACACGCCGCGAGCGGGTGGGCGAGGCGGCAGCCATTCCGATGAGCGTCACGAGCTCCTGGGTTCTCAACGCGGTCACGGGCGTGGAGCGCTCGATCGGGTAGCGGGCGGCGATCTTCACCTCCGCGCGAAGCGCCTGCTGCCGCTCGACGATGTGCCGGGCGATGTGCTCGGCGAGCCGCTCCACGAGGAGCCTGCCGCCGATCACGAGCTCGTCGATGGCCTCCTCGAAGAGCTCTGGGAAGCGTGACATGTGCACGCCCTTCTGCACGGGATCGAGATCGACGAAGCACTCGATCTCCGCCGAGACGAGGGCGTCCTGGCCGCCGTGCTGCATGCGCACTGCCTTCTGGACTCCGGTCACGCCGGCGCGCGAAAGGCCGATGCGCACTTCCGGTGTGGTCGCCTGGAGATCGGGCGTCGCGGCTACTCTGCCTTCCACGCGGCGAACGCTAGCAGCCCCGAAATGGCCTCCGACAAACGCTTCCCCGAGCTCGTCTCCATCGCCTGCCACGATCTGCGGACCCCGCTCGCCACCGTGTACGGGTTCTCGCGGACGCTCGGCCGGCTGGAGCTCGAAGCTCCGGCGGCGCGCTACGTCGAGATGATCGACGCCGCCTCCGACCAGCTCGGCGAGCTCCTCGACCAGCTGTCCCTGGTGACGCGGATCGAGTCAGGCCGGTACGAGCCATCCCTCGCCGAGGTCGACTCGCTCGAGCTGGCCCGAGGCGCCGCCGCCGAGCTGGGCGAGGAGCGTGTGCTCGTCTCCGGCGAGGGCGCGGGCGTACGCGTCGACCTCGACGCGACCCGGCGTGCGCTGGCCCAGCTCGCCCGTGCCGCCGCCCGGCACGGGGGGCATGACTCGGTCGCCCTTCTGGTGCGCGGCCCGGAGCTCGAGCTCTCCCCGCTCAGCCGCTCGGCTGCGCCGGTTCTTCTCGGCGAGGAGCTGCGGGAGCTCGGTGCGGCCGCGGCCGCCGTCCTCATTCGCGCGCTCGGAGGCTCGCTCGCCGCCGACGGCGAGCGGCTCCTCATTCGCCTGCCCGAGTAGCCTTCCCTTCGACCACGTCGAGGAGCTTCGCGACCACCGCAGGATCGAACTGGCTCCCCGCGTTGCGCCGGAGCTCGGCGACCGCTTCCTCGAGGGGTAACGCAGCACGGTAGGCGCGGTCGGTCGTCATCGCGTTGAAGGCGTCGCAGCAGCTGACGATGCGGGCGATCAGAGGGATGCCCTCCGCCGCCAGGCCGTCGGGGTAACCGTCCCCGTCCCACCGCTCGTGGCACGAGCGCACGATGCGTCCGACGTCGCCGAGCAGGCCGCCCACCTTCTCGAGCATCTGCTCTCCGTCGATCGTGTGCTTGTTGATGATCTCCCGCTCCTCGGGCGTCAGCCGTCCGGGCTTGTTGATGATCTCCTTCGGGACTCGCACCTTGCCGACGTCGTGCAGGAGGGCGGTGAACTCGGCATCGCGCCGGTCCCGCGCTCCGAGCTCGAGGGCGTCGGCCACCGCGAGCGTGAGGTCGACGACGTCCCGGCTGTGGGTGCCCGTGTAGGCGTCGTCCGCCTCGACGACGTCGCCGAGCAGGAACGCCGTCCCGCGGTAGGCGGAGCTCAGCTCGCGCGCGTGGTCGATGCGGACTTGGCGCTCGCGCGCGAAGACCGAGAGGAGAAGGATGAGCGGAAGGGCCAGAAGGAAGCCGTAGGGATTCTCGACGGCCGCGAAGGCAACGGCGAGCCCGATGGAAGCAAGCGCGGCGTCAACGAGCCACACGAGGCTCATGGCCCGGAACTGGATGCGGGGCGAGACTCCCAAGGTCAGTCGCTCATGCACGGCCGCGCTCGCGAAATCGACTGCGAATTGGGCGGCGAGCGCGCCGAGATAGAGCGGGGCAGCCGAGATCGCGGGCGCCGTCTCGCCGGCGAGCGCGAGCACGAACACCGGACCGAGCACGTACCAGCCGTTCGCAAAACGGATGAGGACGCGCTCGAGGTGGAGCGTGCCGCGCCAGTGCTCGACCAGGTTGGCGATCAGGATTCCGGCCGCCACCATGAGAGGAACCCACCCGACCGGCGCAACGAAGAGCATCGGGACGAGCACGACCTGCGTGGGCGGCGCCGAGCCGGTGCCGACCTCGAAGTCGAGCATGAACGCGAGCGCGTAGGCGGCGACGAGCAGGCCGACGGCTGCAGGCCCCGGCGACCGCTCCGACGCGGGGAGCAGGAGCGCAGTGAGCAGGGCCGCGGCGAGGAAGCCGCCACCGAGGAGCGCTGCGGCCGACCGCTCGCGGGCGGCCAGGCTTCGCGATCGCCGCGCCCGGCGGTCGTCGATCGCGTGCTGGGCGTCCGGGTCGAGGGCGGCGTGCGACCGGCCGGGGCCGGCGATGTCGACTGCACTGCTTGCCATTACGGTCTCAAGATCGGCCGTGGCGCGTCTGCTCTTGATACGCGCGAGCGGAACATCCCTCTGAGGGATCGAGGCTCCCCCGATCGGGTGATCGCACGCCGCATCCCGCGGAACCACAGTCAGAGGGCTCTAAGAATCTGCGGCAAAGGGAGACACCTGTGGCGAAGCGGCTTTCCATCATGCTCGGTACGACCGTTGCGGCGGTCGTGCTCGCAACACCGGCCCAGGCAGGGTTGCTCACCGGTCTCCTGCCGGGGCTCGTCTCGCCGGCGGACAGCCCGTCGACGTGCGACACGAACATCTCGCAGCCGTTCATGCCCTGGCGTGACCGGGCCTATTACGTGCTCACGCCCGGCGGCTCGTTCGAGCCCGGCGGCCCGAGCTGGACCTTGAGCCGCGGCGTGCGGATCGTGAGGGGCAACGAGTCCTTCTACGTTCGCTCCAGATCGGACCGGTATTCGCTCTACATGCCCTCCGGCAGCTCCGTGATCACGCCGCCCATGTGCTTCGCGGCGGGCGACTGGAAGATGCGCTTCTTCGCCACCGGCGGCGGCAAGGTGCGCGTCCAGGTGCGCGTCAAGAGCCTCCTCGGCGTCCTGAGCGTCCTCGACGGAGGGACGTTCAAGAGCGGCAGTACGTGGAGGCCCTCGCCCGAGATCGGTCTGCTCGTCACCAACCTCGGGGGCGTCCTGGCCACGGACAGCGTCTCCTTCCGCCTGATCGCCCGGGACGGCGCCGTCCGGATCGACGACGTCTACCTCGACCCCTGGAAGAGCACATAACCTGAGCGCGGGCGCTCTCGAGCCCGCCGCTCCGAGCACGAGACGGCAGGCGCCTTCGGGCGCCCGCCGTCTGTTGGTGCTAGCGCAGGAGCCGTGACAGTCGGCGATCCTTGAGCACACGGTCGCCCGTCTGGCAGCTCGGGCAGTAGAAGATCGTGTGCTCCTCGAAGTCCACGCGGGCGATCGGCGTCCCGCAGGCGGGACAGGGCTCACCGAGCCGGTTGTGAATCCGGTAGGCCTTGTTGTCGGCCGCTCCGCGGAGACGAAGCTCGAGGCCCTCGGCGAGCGTCCCCCGGATCGTCGCTCCCAGGCGCGCCACCTCCTCGTCGTCGAGCTCGGTCGAGAGCGCGTACGGGGACAGGCGGGCGCGGTGGAGGATCTCATTCGACCAGGCGCGGCCGATGCCGGCGAGCAGCCGCTGGTCGCGGAGGAAGGGGTGCAGGCGGCGGGAGTCGCTTCGGAGGATCCGGCCGAGGCGCTCGTCGTCGATCTCGCTCGCCTCCGGGCCGAGATGGGCGAGCTCGGCCTCGAGCGCCTCCGGCCGGTAGAGGCCCACGCGGGCCCGCTTCTTGGCTCCGCCCTCCGTGAGGACGAGCTGCCCGCCGCCCTCGAAGAGGAGGCGGAAGGCGGGGGTCTTCGGGCCCTTCTCGCCGGCGCCGAGGTGGCGGATGCGGCCTGCGCTCATCAGGTGCACGTGGAGGACGAGGACGCCCTCCTCGGTCGGAAAGAGGAGGTGCTTCCCCCGCCGGCGCGCTCCTGCGAGCCGCCGGCCCTCGAGCGCACCGAGCGGCGGGTCGTAGGTCTTCAGCGTGGCGACGTGCGCCGGCCCGGCGCGCTCCACGGGGAATGCGCTGACGGGAGCGTCGAGCGCCTGCCGGTACGCCTCCACCTCGGGAAACTCGGGAATAGTTCCTCCTCGTGAACCCGATCAGCGTAGCCGTGGAGCGGGCCGGGCTCGTCGAGGCGGAGCATCGCGTGCATGCCGTCAGGGCCCATGGCGGCGACGTGGCCGAGGCCTGGGGCGACCCGGGGCTCGTGACGTTCATGCGCTCGGCCGCCAAGCCCGTCCAAGCGCTCTCCCTCGTGCGCGCGCGCGTAGATCTCAGCGAGGAAGAGCTTGGGATCGCCTGTGCGTCACACGGGGCTGAGCCCGAGCAGCTCATGGCCGTCGAGGCGCTCCTCGCCCGCTCGGGCTCGAGCGAGGACGACCTCGAGTGCGGTCCCGAGAACGGAAGCCGGCTGCGCCACAACTGCTCGGGCAAGCACGCGGGCATGCTCTGCACCTGCGCCGCGCGAGGCTGGGAGCGGGACGGATACCGTCTCCCCGAGCATCCCCTCCAGCGTGAGCTCCTCGCTCTCGTGGAGGAGACGGCGGAGGCCGTCGTCGAGAGCACGGCGGTCGACGGGTGCGGCGTCCTCACGTTCGCCTTTCCGCTCGCAGCCATGGCGAACGCATTCGCGCGGCTGGTGAAGGAGGAGGTCGCCGGCGCGCGCGAGGTCGTCGCCGCCATGACCGGGCACCCGGAGTTGGTGGAGGGGAAGGGGCGAGCCGCGACGGAGGTCATGCGCGCGGTTCCCGGCGCGGTCGCCAAGGGGGGCGCCGAGGGCCTCCTCTGCGTCGGACTCCCCGATGGAACCGGTTACGCGTTGAAGGTCGAAGACGGCGCGTCGAGGGCGACGCTTCCGGCTGCCGCGCTCCTCCTCGGGATCTCCGCGTCGGCGGAGATCCCGATCCGAAACAGCCGTGGCGAGGAGGTGGGGAAAATCCGCCCTACCGCTTTTCCGCTTGCGTTGTAGAATCATCCTCCGGATGTGCCTGTGAGCCGGGGGAGCGCCTGAACTCGCCCTCGCCGGCTCTTTTCGTTCCAACCGCAATGTCGTTGCATCGGTAACGAGAAAGGCGAGGTCTATGCTCACGGTCGACATCTCCCTGCCCGAGATCGAGGAACTCCAGAAGCTCGTCGCGGACGGACAGGACAAGGGGTTCCTCACCTACGACGAGATCGTGGCGGGCTTGGAGGAGGTCGACCTCACCAAGGAGCAGGTCGAGGACTTCTACACGTACCTGATCGACCACGGCATCGAGCTGGTCGAGGGCGTCGAGCACAAGGCGCCGCCGCACGAGCAGCCGTCCCTGGCTGACGAGGAAAAAGGGCCCAAGCTCGACCTGACGGTCGAGCCCTCCCTCGACTCTCTCCGCCTCTACCTGCGTGAGATCGGCAAGGTCCCGCTCCTCACGGCCGACCAGGAAGTGACGCTCGCCAAGCGCATCGAGCGCGGCGACATGGCCGCCAAGATGCAGATGATCGAGGCCAACCTGCGCCTGGTCGTCTCGATCGCCAAGGCGTACCTCGGCCGCGGCCTCTCCTTCCTCGACCTGATCCAGGAGGGCTCCCTGGGCCTCATCCGGGCGGTCGAGAAGTTCGACTACCGCAAGGGCTACAAGTTCTCGACCTATGCGACGTGGTGGATTCGCCAGGCGGTCACTCGGGCGATCGCGGACAAGGCACGGACGATCCGGATCCCGGTGCACATGGTCGAGAAGCTGAACAAGGTCGTGCACATCGAGCGGCAGCTCGTCCAGCGCCTCGGCCGCGAGCCGCGGCCGGACGAGATCGCCGCCGAGCTCGAGATGACCACCGCGGAGGTGCGGGAGATCCTCCGCATGGCCCAGCTTCCCGTCTCGCTGGAGAAGCCGATCGGCGAGGAGGAGGAATCGGAGCTCGGCGACTTCGTCCAGGACGAGCAGGCGGAGTCTCCCTTCGACTCGGCCTCGCTCAACCTGCGGCGGGAGGACATCGACCGCGCGCTCGAGTCGCTTCCCGAGCGGGAGCGCAAGGTGATCGAGCTTCGCTTCGGCCTCAAGGGCGAGCAGCCGCGCACGCTCGAGGAGGTCGGGCGGGCGTTCGGCGTGACGCGCGAGCGCATCCGCCAGATCGAGAACAACACGCTGAAGAAGCTCGAGGGCCTACCCGAGGCGCAGGGCCTCAAGGACTGCGTGTAGCTCAGCGCCCGCGCGAAACGAGGGCGATCCCGGACTGGCCCGCGTGCGGCTCGAGTGCCGCCGCCTGGCGGCCTCCGTGCAGCCCCGCATGCCTTCCTTCCGGGTGGCCGCGCCCCGCAAGGGTACTACTCGCGCGGCTCGACGAGGTCTTGCTCGTCGGCTCGCTCGTACGCGACGAACAGCCGGCAGTGGGGGCACTTGAAGCCCTGATGTCGCTCCGAGCTCCCGCTCAGGAGCTCGCTCTCGAAGGCCTTGCCGCAGTGCGGGCAGACGACCTCGTAGCTCTCGTCGTTTCCCGTGGGGGGCACGGGTCAAGGTTAGCCTTTCGCCGTGACCCCACAGCGGCGCATCGCCCTCGTCTCCGTCGCCGCCGCGCTCGTCCTCATCGCCGTGAAGCTGGCGACGGGCCTGGCAACCGGCAGCCTCGGCCTGCTCTCCGAGGCCGCCCACTCGGGAACCGATCTCGTCGCCGCGCTGCTCACCTTCTTCGCCGTCGGCGTGGCCGTGCGGCCGGCCGACCGCGGGCACCCGTACGGTCACGGGAAGGCGGAGCACCTGGCGGCGCTGGCGGAAGCTTCCATCCTCGCGGTCCTCTCGCTCGCCATCGCGGTGACGGCGGTTCGGCGACTGGCGAGTGGGTCGGCCGAAGTCGATGCCGCCTGGTACGCCCTGCTCGTGATCGGGATCGTCATCGTCATCGACGCGAGCCGGGCGGCGGTCTCGCAGCGGGCCGCGCGCCGCTACCAAAGCGCCGCCTTCGGAGCGAGCGCGCTGCACTTCGCGAGCGACCTGGCCGGCTCCACGGCGGTCCTGGTCGGGCTCCTCGCCGCACGCGCCGGCTACCCGGAGGGGGATGCTGCGGCCGCGCTCTTCGTCGCGGGGCTCGTTCTCGCGGCTGCCGGCCGGCTCATTCGGCAGAACGTCGACGTGCTCATGGACCGCGCGCCGGCGCGCGAGGTCGAGGCGGCCAGGAGCGCGATCGAGCAGCTCGACCCACGCGTCCAGTTGCGCCGTCTTCGGATGCGCCGAGCCGCGGGACGTCATTTCGCCGACGTCGTCATCGGGGTGCCTCCCGCCGCGGCTGTCGAGCAGGGGCACGCGGCCGCGAACGCCGTCGAGGCGGCCGTCGAGCGCGCCGTGCCCGGCTCCGACGTGGTCGTCCACGTCGAGCCGGACGATGCCGGGGAAGCCCTCCGCGAGCGTGCCCACGCCGCGGCCCTCAGGGTCCCGCGCGTGCGCGAGATCCACAACATCGTCGTGATCGAGGTGGGAGACATCACGGAGGTCTCGCTCCACCTCAAGCTGCCGGGCTCCCTTTCGCTGGCGGAGGCGCACGAAGTCGCTTGCGAGGTGGAGGCAGAGATCCTCTCCGTCCTGCCGGAGGTCGACTCCGTGCAGACACACCTCGAGCCACTGGCGGAGCCGGGGGCAGGTCGAAGCGTGCCCGCCGGGGCCATGACGGAGGAGGCCGCCACCGTGCGGCGCATCGTCCGCGAGACGACCGGCGCCGAGCCGCGCGAGCTTCGCTTCCTCGACACGACGGACGGCGTCGTCATCTTCCTCACGCTCGGCATGGAGGCGGAGCGTGAGCTCGCCGACGC
The DNA here is from genome assembly GCA_035640195.1 of Gaiellaceae bacterium. Lineage (GTDB taxonomy): Bacteria > Actinomycetota > Thermoleophilia > Gaiellales > Gaiellaceae > DASQWP01. The sequence goes on from DASQWP010000304.1 coordinate 7,876, forward strand.
GCACGCGAGCGCGAGCCAGATCGAGGAGCGCATCAGGCGCGCACACCCGGAGATCGTCGAGGTCATCGTCCATACGGAGCCATGAAGGACCACCGGTTTTCCGTCCGCGTGCGCGGGTAGCAACGAGCGCGAGCGATCGAGGAGGGAGAAATGACCCAGATCAGAGACCTCATGACCGAGAATCCGTCCAGCTGCGAGCGCGGCACGCCGGTCGCCGAGGCGGCGAAGGTGATGGCGCGCGAGGACGTGGGATCCGTGCCGGTCGTAGAGGGCGGCAAGCTCGTGGGCGTGGTCACCGACCGCGACCTCGTCGTGCGGGTGCTCTCCGAGGGGCGCGATCCCAAGAGCACGACCGTCGGCGAGGTGGCGTCGAGCGAGCTCGTCACTCTCTCGCCGGACGACGGCCTCGACCAGGCGCTCCAGCTGCTCGCGCGCCACCAGGTCAGGCGTCTGCCCGTCGTCGAGGGCGAGCGGCTCGTCGGCATCGTCGCGCAGGCGGACATCGCCCGCCACGCGGACGAGGTTCAGACCGGCGAGGTCGTCGAAGAGATCTCGAAGCCCTGAGCGAGGAGGGAAGGCATGCCGAACAAGCGACCGAGCGTCAAGAACGAGAAGCAGTACGAGAAGCTCAAGGACAAGGGCATGTCCAAGGAGCGCGCGGCGAAGATCGCCAACTCGCCGGGCGCCTCCAGCCGCGGCGGGAAGAAGTCCGGCTCGTCGAGCACGCGGTCGAGCTCGAAGCAGGGCGGGACGACTGCGCAGAAGAAGGCCGCCGGGCGCAAGGGCGGAAAGGCGACCGCGAAGAAGTCCTGACCTGACTCGACGTGCAGTGAGAAGGCCTGCGCGAGCGGGCCTTCTCGCGTCTGGCACGGCCCGCTTACCGCCCTGCGGCCACGTCCAGGGCGGCGAGCGCGGTTCTGATTCGAAAGGTGGGGGAGGTAGGATTCGAACCTACGAAGGCAGAGCCAACGGGTTTACAGCCCGTCCCCTTTGGCCGCTCGGGAACTCCCCCGCGCCGGGGCAATTGTAGCGGCAGACTCCTCCATCCCTCGTTCTAGCTAAAGCCCCGTCGGCGGCTCCGCCGATAGCCCGAGCGGCGTCATGAACCTCGACGAGCTGCTCGCACGCGTCGTAGAGACGGGAGGAAGCGACCTTCACCTGAAGGTGGCCTCGCCGGCCATGGTCCGCGTGGACGGCGACCTCCAGCCTCTCGAGCAGCGCATCCTCACAGACTCCGACCTCGAGACCGTACTCCTGCTCGTCACCGAGCGGACGCCGGCCAAGCGCGAGGCGTTCCTCGAGGCCGGCGACCTCGACACGTCCTATCTCGCCGACGGGACCGGCCGCTTCCGGGTCAACGGCTTCCGGCAGCGCGGCTCGATCTCGTTCGCCTTCCGCTTCGTCCCCAAGGAGATCCCGAGCTTCGAGAAGCTGGGCCTCCCGGTCGGCGTGGCAAAGCTTGCCCAGGAGCACCGGGGCCTCGTCCTCGTCACCGGCGCGACCGGCTCGGGGAAGTCGACGACGCTCGCGGCCATGGTCAGCTGGATCAACAAGAACCGCCGGCAGCACATCGTCACGATCGAGGACCCGATCGAGTTCGTGCACGACGACTGGGCGTGCATCGTCAACCAGCGCGAGGTCGGGCTCGACACGGAGTCCTTCCAGCAGGCGCTCCGCCGCGTCCTCCGCCAGGACCCCGACGTCATCCTGCTCGGCGAGCTCCGCGACGAGGAGACGGCGCAGACCGCGCTCCAGGCGGCCGAGTCGGGACATCTCGTCTTCTCGACGTTGCACACGCTCGACGCGACGGAGACGGTCGGGCGCCTCGTGGAGTTCTTCCCGGCTGCCAAGCAGATGATGGTGCGCCAGGTGCTTGCGGGCGTCCTCAAGGGCGTCGTCAGCCAGCGCCTCCTCCCGCGCAAGGACGGTGGGCGCGTGGCGGCCGTCGAGGTGATGGTCAACACGGCCCGCATCGCCGATCTGATCCGGGAGCCCGAGAAGACGGAGGGCATAGCCGACGCGCTCGAGGACGGGGCGTTCCACCACATGCAGAGCTTCTCCCAGCATCTCGTCCAGCTCGTCGTCGAGGGCGTCGTCGACCGCGAGGTCGCCGCGGCCGCTGCGACGAACCGGCACGACTTCGAGATCGCCGTCGAGCGGGCGCTTCGCGAGAAGCACGCCGCCGAGGAGGGGCCGAACGGGACCGGTCCTGGTGCCAGGCACGAGGACGTGGCCGAAGAGGCCGAGGAAGACGAACCCATGCCGGGCCTGCGGCTCGCTTCGGCCGAATGACCCCGTCTCGTCGGGACAGGCCCCGGTGCCAGGCACCGGGTCATGGCCGTTTGCGGCAGGCGCTGCTCGTGCTTGCCGTAGCCGCGGTTCTCCTGCCGGCATCCGCGGCGACGGCTCAGACCTTCCGCGTCGTCACGCCGTCCTCCGGCCTGCCCAGCTACGAGACGCCCAACGAGCCCGGCTCGGTGGCCATGCCCTTCTCGCTCTCGACGCCGCCGAGCACGCCCGAGACTCGCTCGTACGAGCAGCTGCTGGCTCTCTGGCAGCGCGCAGGGGAGGACTACGGCGTGCCCTGGGAGATTCTCGCCGCGATCAACAAGATCGAGTCCAACTTCGGCGGCAACATGGGGCCGAGCTCGGCCGGCGCGGTCGGCTGGATGCAGTTCATGCCCGAGACGTGGATGCGGTGGGGGATGGACGCCGACGACAACGGTGTCGCCGATCCCTGGAACCCCGACGACGGCGTCTACTCGGCCGCTCGCTACCTGGCCGCCGCGGGCGCGCACGAGGATCTCGAGCGGGCCGTCTTCGCTTACAACCATGCGCAGTGGTACGTCGACGACGTTCTTGAGCTCGCAGCTTCCTTCGGAGACGGCCCGCTCGTGGGTTCGGCGCAGGCGGTCTGGGAGCTCGCGGACGTCGAGCGGCAGCTCTCCGACGCCCGCCGGGCCATCGTTCGGCTGCGGGCCGCGATCGAGCACACGGAGGAGCGCCTCGAGGAGCTCGCCACGCTGCAACTCGCCGCCGAGAACCGGGCCGGCAACCCGTCCCTGACAGACGAGGAGTTTCGACGCGCCGAGCACCACGTCGCCGAGCTCGCCGCGCTCGACGAGCGGGCGCGCATCCGTCTCGACGGCCTCGGGGCCGCGCTGGAGGAGGCTGTCGCAGCCCTCCAGGAGCTGCGCGAGCAGCAGGGGTCCGCCGCCCTGGCCGGAGCCCCCCTCGACGGCGCCGCTCCGGCATCCGCGGGCGACTACGTCTTCCCGGTCGGCGGGGGGCCGGCGTCCGTCTCGGTGGCGCACGACCACCACGACTACCCGGCGGCCGACATCGCCGCCCCGGAGGGCTCGCCGCTCTATGCCCTCACCGACTCGGTCGTCACGGAGGTTTACCCGGACGGGGGCGGAAGGTGCGGCATCGGCTTCAAGCTCCGCACGGAGTCCGGCACCGTCTTCCTCTACTGCCACCTCTCTTACCTGGAGCCTGACGTCGTTACCGGGGCGGCGCTCTCGGGAGGCGCTCCGGTCGGGCTCGTGGGGTCGACCGGCAACTCGACGGGCCCCCATTTGCACCTGGCGTTCGACCCCACTGTCGCCTACCCGCAGGACGAGCCCTGGTTCGAGGCCTTCGCCGGCGTCGCCTTCAGCTGGCAGGACGCACCCACGCCGAAGCGCGCGGCCGCCCCTCTTGTCCGCGAGGCGGCGGCGGCCGACGAGGGTCAGAAGCGCGTCTTCCGCGTCGTCCGGACGCGAGTCGTCCACTTCACCCGGTAAGGGCTTGACTTTCCGGCGCTTCGTGCCGATGGGGACGGCATGGCGGCCCGTCTGACTCTGCTCTTGCCGCGCCTCGCGGTGCTCGTCGTGATCTGGTTGCTCGCAGCCGCGAGCTTCACGTTCGCGGCCGGTTCGAACGAGCCCGCCCAGGGCGAGCCCGAGTCGAAGCCCGCACCGGAGAAGCCGGAGGCGCTCGTCGTCCCCGACGTGCGCGGCCAGACGTACGTCTTCGCCAAGGGCATGCTCGAGGACGGCGGCTTCGCCTGGCGCGTCCAGGGTGACGTCGACGGCTACGCAGCGAACACCGTCACCGTTCAGAACCCCGCTCCCGGCGTCCGCGTGGTGGACAACGGGGCGCCCACCGTCGTCCTTCGCCTCGACCGGAACGAGGAGTACGACGAGCGGGGCCTGCCCGAGAACGCCTCCCCCTACGAGGGCACGCCTGTCGTCCTCCTGGAGGACTGGCGCGCCGCGCAGAAGCCGGCCCCCAAGCCCAAGCCCGAGCCGAAGCCTGCGGCGAAGAAGTCCAAGGCCAAGCCCGCGCCGCCGGCCAAGTCGAAGTCGAAGCCGCGGAAGCCCGACTTCGTCGTCGCCAAGGCGCCCGCTGAGCCGGCCGACGAGATGCCGCTCCCGGCCCGCGCCCGGCTCACCGATCGCCGCCTCGCCGCAGTGTCCACGCCCACGCCCAGGGTC
>DASQWP010000305.1:0-21835 GCA_035640195.1 Gaiellaceae bacterium
GCGCACTCGCAGAGGAGGAAACGTGCGATGAAGGACACGCGAAAGTCCGCGAAGAGCACCAGCGCGATCGACAAGCCGTCCCAGGGCTTCACGGACGCGGAACGCGCCGCGATGCAGGAGCGCGCCAAAGAGCTGAAGGCGACCGCGCGCCGCGGCCCGCGCGCGAAGGCGGACGGAGAAAGCGACGTGCTCGCGAAGATCGCCGAGATGCCGGAACCGGATCGCGCCATGGCCGAGCGGCTCCATGCGATCGTCAAAGCCAGCGCGCCAGCCCTCTCGCCGAGAACCTGGTACGGGATGCCCGCGTATGCCAAGGACGGCAAGGTCGTCTGCTACTTCCAAAGCGCGCAGAAGTTCAAAACGAGGTACGCGACGTTCGGCTTCAGCGACAAGGCGAACCTCGACGAAGGCGCCATGTGGCCGACATCCTTCGCGCTGAGGGAGTTGACCACCGCCGAAGAGGCCAGGATCGGCGCGCTCGTGAAGAAAGCGGTGAGCTGAGGCCTGAGCTCGCCACCGGGCCGGCGGGATCGCCGGCCCTAGGCCTTCGAGGGCATCAGCACGTGGCTGCAGCGGCTCGATCGCTTCGCGCAGGTAGTCCAACGTACGCGAGGCGCGCGACACGACGATGCAGTACGGGTCGAGGAAGGAGCGAGAGGGGTTCGCACGCGTCGGTGCTTGCAACAGGCGAGCTGCACCACCAGCAATCCGATCTGTTTCCCAAACTGACCCCTCGCGCCACGATGGCGGTAGGGTGACGGACATGTCTCAGCCGACACATTCCACGCTCTCAAATATCCCCGGCGGGCGAGTCTCGTATTCCGATTCGACTTGGCAGCCGATCCGCAATCACTTCGGTATCACGGCATTTGGTGTCAACGCGTACACGGCGGCGCGAGCAGGCGACAGCATTATCGGGGACCATGACCACGCGGATCCGAGTAGTGAGCAGCACCAAGAGCTGTACTTCGTACATGCAGGGGCAGCCCGCTTCATCGTCGACGGATTGGAGGTCGATGCCCCGGCAGGAACCTTTGTCAGCGCTCACGACGTCACCACCCGTCGATCCGCGACGGCTTTGACCGATGGCACCATCGTGCTTGTGATCGGCGCCGAAGTCGGAGCACCCTTCGAGATCACCCCCGCAGAGCGTGGAGATCTAGCTTCGGTCGGCTTTGCGACGAACCCCGCGTAGCGCGAGACTACGCCCGCTCGATGAGCTCGATCCTGTAGCCATCCTGGTCTCGGACGAAGCAGAGGCGCGGCCCGCCCTCCCGCACGGTGTAGGGCGGCCGCTCCGGCTCGATGCCCTGCTCGCCCAGGCGGGCGAGGGTGGCGTCGACGTCGTCGACCGTGAGCGCGATGTGGCCGTAGCCGGTGCCGAGCTCGTAGCCCCCGGCGGGGGTGTCGAAGTTGTGCGTGAGCTCGAGCCTGTCGCCGTCGCTCGGCAGGCCCATGAAGATGTTCACCGCCTCGTCCCGGATGGGCAGCCGCCGGCGCTCCTCGAAGCCGAGGGCCTCGTAGAAGGCAACCGAGCGGTCGGGATCGGTGATGCGGTAGCAGGTGTGGATCAGCTCCATCAGTCCTCCTTCTCCAGATCCTCGCGGACGAGCCCGAACATGACCCCGTCGACCCACTCTCCGTGCCGCCGGTACGCCTTCCGCCGCACGCCTTCACGGACGTAGCCCGTGCGCTCTGCATGCCGGATCGCGCGGGTGTTGAAGCCGTAGCACTCGAGCTCCAGGCGATGGTAGTCGAGGTCGAGCAGAAGGTGGCGGGCCAGGACGCGCGCCGCCTCGTCCGCGAGGCCGCGCCCCCGGTGGTCGGGGTGCAGCATGAGCCCGTAGAGATGGGCGATGCGGCTGCGGCGGTTCCTGACCTCGAAGGCCATGACCCCGGCAGCCTCGCCCCCTACCTCGACGACGAAGCGGCCATAGTGGTCCGGCTCGGCCTCCGAGCGACGCACCTCCTCGAGCAGCGCCTGCGGGTCGCGGGCGGACACGGCGGCCATGTACGGCTCCACGTCCTCGTGCCCGGCGAGCGACGCCATGAAGTCGACGTCCGCGGCCGTCGCGCGCCTGAGCGAGAACCCGTCCCCCTCGAGGCGGGCGACGGTCACGGCCGCTGGGTCGCCGGAGCCGGCTCGCGCCGCGCGCCGCGGAGAACGCCCGAGCCGACTGCCACGCCGGCGAGGATGAGCACGAGACCGAGGGCCGCGTTCACCGCAATCTCCTCCGCGAGGAAGAAGACGCCGTACACGAGGGCGAACGGCGGCAGCAGGTACGTGACGAGCGAGGCCCGCGCGGCCCCGTAGGACACGAGCATCCGGTAGAAGAAGATCAGGGCGACCGCCGTTCCTCCCAGGCCGAGAGCTGCCACCGATCCCAGCGCCTGCCAGCTCGGAACCTCGCCGGGCAGCTGGAGGAGCGCGAACGGGAGGAGCAGGATCGCCGCCGCCACGGAGGAGGCCGCGGTGATGACGAGCGGGGACGTCGCCGGAAAGCGGTGCTGCGTGTACAGGTTCGAGACCGCATACGAGAAGGACGCCACCACGACCGCGAGCGTGCCCGCGATCGCCCACCAGCCGCCCTCCGGGTGCAGCCCCGTGAGCACGCCCACCCCGGCGAACCCGAGCAGGACGCCGGCGAGGCGGACGCCCGTGACCCGCTCGCTGGGCCGGTACTTGACGGCCAGGGCGACGACGAAGATCGGGACCGACGCGTTGGCGATCGCCGCGATCCCCGAGTCGACGTGCTTCTCGCCCCAGGCGATGAGCGTGAACGGGATCGCCATGTTCGCCGCCCCGAGGACCCAGGCGCCCGAGCCGGTACCGCGCAGCTCGGCGAGCGCCCGAGCCTTGCCGAGGCGCAGGACCACGAAGGGGACGAGCACGAGCGCGGCGAGGATCAGCCGCAGCTCCATCATCGCCGTCGGCTCGATCTCGTCGACTGCGACCTTGATGAAGAGGTACGACGCGCCCCAGATTCCCGCGACGACGAGCAGCAGTGGGACGTAGCCGCGGATCACGGCCGTACGCTAGCGATCGCGGTCCGCCCCGCGCGCTAGAGTGGGGCTCTCCTTTGCACCCGGTCGCCGCACAGCCGCTCCATCGCGCGCTCGGCCTCACGGACGGGGAGTACGATCGCATCGGTGACCTCCTGGGCCGCGAGCCCAACGACTTCGAGCTGGGCGTCTTCTCCCTCCTCTGGTCGGAGCACTGCGGCTACAAGCATTCGGCCCTGCTCCTTCGACGCTTTCCGACGGAGGGCGCCGACGTGCTCCAGGGCCCCGGTGAGAACGCAGGCGTGATCGACCTCGGCGAGGGCGAAGCATGCGCCTTCAAGGTCGAGAGCCACAACCACCCGTCCGCTGTCGAGCCCTTCCAGGGGGCGGCCACCGGCGTCGGCGGCATCCTCCGGGACATCGTCGCCATGGGTGCGCGCCCCGTCGCCCTCCTGGACGGCCTCCGCTTCGGCGAGCCCGGCTTCGCCTTCGAGCGCGCCGTCGCGGGCATCGGCCACTACGGCAACTGCGTCGGAGTGCCGACGGTCGGGGGCGATACCGTCTTCTCCGCTTCCTACACGGGGAACCCCCTCGTGAACGCGATGTGCGTCGGCCTCCTGCCGGCCGAGCGCCTCACGCGCGCGAGCGCGAGCGGCCCGGGCACCCCGATCGTGCTCTTCGGCGCCACCTCCGGCCGCGACGGCATCGGCGGCGCGAGCGTCCTGGCCAGCCAGGAGCTCTCCGACGAGGACGAGGACAAGCGCCCCACGGTCCAGATCGGCGACCCCTTCACGGGCAAGAAGCTGATCGAGGCGAGCCTCGAGCTCGTCGAGGCAGGGCTCGTCCACTCGCTCCAGGACCTCGGCGCAGCCGGCCTCGCCTCCTCGCTCTCGGAGATGGCGAGCCGCGGCGGGGCCGGAGTGGACGTCCATCTCGACCGCGTGCCGCTCCGGGAGCCCGACCTCGAGCCGGTGGAGATCATGCTGTCCGAGAGCCAGGAGCGGATGGTCTTCACGACGGATCGCCTCGACAGAGCCGAGGCGATCTGCCGTAAGTGGGAGCTCGAGTTCGCCGTCATCGGGGAAGTGACCGACACGGGAGAGCTCCGGGCGTTCCACGACGGTGAGCTCGTGGGGGCGATCCCCGTCGCTCATCTGACCGACGAGTGTCCTCGGTACCCCGTCCAGACCCGCGCGCGCGCTCTCGAGCCGCCGATCGACCATCCGCGCGTCGAGGCGGGCACCGACGAGCTCCTGGACCTCCTCTCCTCGCCGAATGTGCGCAGCCGCGCGCCCGTATACGAGCGGTACGACCACCTCGTCGGCTCGCGCACGGTGCGCCGCCCGGGCCTGGACGCGGCCGTCCTGCGCCTGCGCCCGTCGCTGCGCGGCCTGGCCGTCTCGCTCGACGGCTCGGGTCGAGTGGCTGCCCTGGATCCACGCACGGGCGGGGCACGCGCCGTCTTCGAGGCCGCGCGCAACGTCGCCTGCGCTGGAGGGCGGCCGCTGGCCGTCACCGACTGCCTCAACTTCGGCAACCCCGAGAAGCCGGAGATCGCCTGGGAGCTCGCGGAGGCGATCGAGGGGATGGCGCGGGCATGCGAGATCCTCGGCATTCCGGTCGTCTCGGGGAACGTCTCGCTCTACAACGAGACCGACGGGCGGGCGATCGACCCGACGCCGGTCGTCGGCTGCGTCGGCCTGGTCGGCGACGTCCGCCGCGTCCCGGGCGCCTGGCGCGAGGGCGACGTCCTCTTCGTCGCCGGCGCCGCCGAGGTCTCGCTCGACGGCTCCGAGTACCAGGCTCGCTTTCTCGGGGGCCCGGCGGGACGGCCCTCGCTGCCGGACTACGCGGCGGAGACCGCGCTCGTTCGCTTCCTCTGGAGGTTTGCTCCCGCGCTGAGCGCGGCGCACGACGCCGCCGAGGGAGGGCTCGCCGTCGCGCTGGCCGAGCTTGCGCTCTGGTCGGGCGTCGGCGCCGAGCTCGAGCTCGACGACGATGCCCTTACGTGGTTCGGCGAAGGCGGCGGGCGGGCCGTGGTCGCGTGCACAGCCGACGAGGCGGAGCGGCTCCAGGGGATCGCCCTCCAGCGGATCGGCGTCGTGCGCGGCTCGCGGCTCCTCGGCGTGCGCCTCGACGAGCTGCGCGCCGCCTACACCGGGGGGCAGGCCTGATGTGCGGCATCTTCGGCATCCACGCTCCCGAGCGTGACGTCGCGCGCGTGACCTACTTCGGGCTCTTCGCCCTCCAGCATCGGGGCCAGGAGTCGGCGGGGATCGCGGTCTCCGACGGCGGTCGCCTCACCGCGCTGCGCGACATGGGGCTCGTGACGCAGGTCTTCTCGGAAGGGAAGCTGCGCGGCCTCCGCGGCCAGACTGCGATCGGGCACAGCCGCTATTCGACGACAGGCTCCACGCACTGGGCCAACGCGCAGCCGATCGTCCAGCACGGGCCGGCGCGAACGGTCGCGCTCGGCCACAACGGCAATCTCACGAACACGGGCGAGCTGCGCGCCGAGCTCCTCCGAGAGGGGGCCAGGCTCTCGTCCACATCGGACACGGAGGTGATAGCGGCGCTCGTCGCGCGAGACCCGCGTCCTCTGGAGGAGGCGGTTGCGGCGACGATGGCGAGGATCGAGGGTGCGTTCTCCGCCGTGCTCGTCGCGGAAGGGAAGCTGGTGGGCTTCCGCGACCCGGACGGGATCCGCCCCCTCGCGCTCGGCCGGCTCGAGGACGACTGGGTGCTTGCGTCCGAGACGTGCGCGTTCGACCTGATCGGAGCCGAGCCCGTTCGCGAAGTCCTGCCGGGAGAGCTCGTGGTGATCGACGAGGTGGGCTGTCGCGCGATTCAAGCGGTGGAGCGCGCCCGCCAAGGCGCGCTCTGCATCTTCGAGTTCATCTACTTCGCCCGGCCGGACTCGAAGTTGCGCGGGATCGAGCTGCACGGGGCGCGTGTGCGCATGGGCGAGCGGCTCGCGGCCGAGGCGCCCGTCGAGGCCGACCTCGTGATGGCCGTCCCGGACTCGGGGACGCCGGCGGCGATCGGCTTCGCGCGCGCGAGCGGGATCCCCTTCCAGGAGGGACTGATCAAGAACCGCTACGTCGGGCGCACGTTCATCCAGCCGGACCAGGGCCTGCGCGAGCACGGGATCCGGATGAAGTTCAACCCGCTCGCGGAGGTGCGGGGCAAGCGGGTGGTCGTCGTGGACGACTCGATCGTGCGCGGATCGACAACGCGGCAGATCGTGGCGATGCTGTTCGACGGAGGCGCGCTCGAGGTGCACGTGCGGGTCTCCTCGCCGCCGATCGTCTCGCCCTGCTTCTACGGGATCGACATGGCCAACGAGGATGAGCTGATTGCGGCCGGTCGCTCGACCGAGGAGGTGCGAGGGGAGCTGGGCGCGACCTCGCTCGCGTACCTCTCCCTCGAGGGGCTCCAGGAATCCACCCGGCGGCCCGAGGGCACGTTCTGTCGGGCGTGCCTCACGCGAAGCTATCCCACCCGCATCCCCGAGGACCTGCGGCTGGCGAAGCTTCGCTTCGAGTCGGCGCGAGCCTGAGGCGCCTCGGATCCGTGGGCTGCCGGCGGGCCCGCCGCATCGGCCCGCCCGCAGTGCAACAGTCGAGAGCCACCCTCCCACTCGCCCGGGAGAGCGCATAGCGAGCCAGCACCCCGGCGGGGGGTGCGGTTGACCGCACCCCCCGTCCAGCGGGGCCATGCCGGGGTCTGACCCCGACACGTCCCGTCGGGCCGCGGCCGGGGCCTGGCCCCGGCCGGGGCGGTTGTGGCCACGCCCGTCGGAGGGGCGGGCGGCCTCGCGCCCGGACGGTTCCCGCGTGGCCACGCCGCTCCCGCGCCAGCCCTGGCCCCTCGGGACACGACCACGTGCCTGGCACCGGGACCTGGCCGTACGGGTCGATAGCCACGGCCGCGGCGGACACGACGGGGTCTGACCCCGGCATGGCCGTTCTAGGCGCGCGCCGGCCGCGGAAGAGGGGTGCGGAGGAAGGCGGCGACGACGAGGAGTGCCGCGGCGCCGGGGACGAGGCCGATGGCGCCGAAGCCGAAGGCCTCCGCGATGCCGCCCGCGGCGGCCGGGCCGGCGAGGTAGCCGAGCGCCCACACCTGCGACCAGACGACCATGGCGAGCACGATCCGCTCGACGCCGATCGACTGGAGGAGGACTCCGAGGGCGCCCGCTTCGCCGATCCCCAGCCCGACGCCCAGGAGGACGGCGACGACCACCCAGGCCGGAACGCTCTCCGTCAGCCCGGCGGCAGCCAGGGCCGCCGGGATGAGCACCGTGGCAACGGCGAGCGTCGGCCGGGGCGGCAGCCGGCCGCCCACGGTCGCGCAGACGGCGCCCACGACCGCGCACACGACGTACAGCGCCGCGAGCTCCGCCTGGGCGAGCAGCCCCGCAAAGTGGAGCGGCAGCGGCCCGTCGAAGGTGCCGAGGGCGAGCGCCACGAGGAGGATTCCCGCCGACGCGAGCACGAAGCCCGGGCTGCGAAGAGCGGCCCGGTCCGACTTGAACGCGACCCGCTCGCGGGGCGCGCCCACACGGGTGAGGGCGAGCGCGAGGACGACCACCAGCACGAGGTGGATGAGAAACGGCGTGCGGGTCCCGCCCGCGGCGCCCATCGCCGGCCCCGCGATCGCGCCCGCCCCGTAGGCCGCCAGCACGCCCGTCAGTCGCGGAAACTCCTGCCCGGGAAAGCGCTCGATGACCGCGAACGAGATGCCCATCCAGAGCCCTCCGGCGCCGATGCCCTGCACGAGCCGCGCCGGAAACCAGACGGCCAGCCCCTCTCCGAGCACGAAGCCAAGGTCGCCGAGCACGACCAGCAGGAGCGACCCGGCCAGGACCCAGACGGCGTGGCGCCGCTCGATCCCGCGCCCGCCGAGCGGGTAGCCGACCATCTGACCGAGCGCGAAGCAGGCGACGAGCACCCCGAGCACCGCAGGGCCGGCGCCCGTGGACTCCTCGATCTCCGGAACGACGGGCGCGATGATGCTGTACCCGGCGGCGTCGAGCGCGCCGAGCCCGAGCAGGACGAGATACGCCAAAGGCCGAGGGCTACTCGAGCCCGCCGACGTCGAGCACGACGGTCTTCAGGTCGGTCATGTCGAGCATCGTGTAGCGGCCGCCGATCCGGCCCCAGCCCGTCCGGGTGCCGGACGCGCCGCCGAACGGCTCGTGCGCCTCCCAGTAGTCGGTCGAGTCGTTCACGACGACGTTCCCGACTCGGAGGTTGTCCAGGTAGCGGAAGGCGCGCCTGAGGCTGGAGGTGTAGACGGCCGCTTGCAACCCGAGGTGGGAGTCGTTGGCCACCGCGAGCGCCTCGTCGTCGTCCGCGACCGTGATCAGCGGCACGATCGGGCCGAATGTCTCGTCCGCGTTGATGAGCGTGTCCACGCCGACGGCGTCGACGACTGTGGGCTGGTAGTAGAGACGCGTCGGCCGCCCGTCGTCGCGGCCCCCACCGAGCACGATCTCGGCGCCTTTCTCGAGCGCGTCCTCGAGATGGCGGTCCATCTTCGCGGCCGTCGGCTCGTTGTTCATGGGACCGACGAGCGTCTCCTCGTCGAAGGGGTCGCCGAGCTTCCACCCTTCCGCCTCCTTCACGACGGCCGAGAGGAAGTCGTCGTGCACGCTCCGGTCGACGAGCACGCGCTCCGTCGCGCAGCAGACCTGGCCCGCGCAGAAGAAGCCGCCGTACACCGCTCCCTTGGCCGCCGCCGCCAGGTCCGCGTCCGCGCACACGACGACGGGCCCGTTGCCGCTCGCCTCGATCAGCGTCCGCTTGAGGCCCGCGGCGCGCACGATCTTCTCGGCGGTCACGTGCGAGCCTACGAACCCGACGCAGTCGACGTTCTCGTCCTGGATCAGCCGCTCGCCGACCGCCCCGTCGCCGTAGACGACGTTGACGACGCCTTCGGGCAGCCCGGCGTCGGCCATCACCTGCATGAAGTTCGCCATCGCGATCGGCGTCCACTCGGACGGCTTCATCACGATCGTGTTCCCGGCCGCGATCCCGGGCGCGATCAGCTCCACCGGGATGAGCGTGGGGAAGTTCCACGGCGTGATCGCCGCGTAGACCCCGTTCGGCTTGCGGAAGGTGAGGATCCGCTTGTTCACGTCCTGGGAGGGGATGACCGCCGACTCCATCCGCTTGACGTCCTCGGCGGCGATGCGGAAGTTCTCCGCCGTCTCCTCGATGTCCGGGAGAGCCTCGGCCGCGTACGGCTTCCCCTGCTCGAGGGAGAGCTCCCGCGCGAACCACTCCTTCCGGTCCTCGATCGCCTCGGCGATCCGGTGGCAGACCTCCGCCCGGTCCCAGGCGGAGAGCGCCGCCCAGCGCGGTTGCGCCTCGCGCGCCGCCCGGGCCGCCCGCGCGACGTCCTCCTCGCCCGCGTTGGGCGCGTCGGCGAGCCTCTCGCCCGTGACCGGGGAGACGATCTCGCGGGCGCTCTCACCGGTCGCGTCGACCCAGTCGCCCCCGATGAAGTTCTGCAGCGTGCGCACCGTCGTCGCCATCCCGAAGCCTCCTCAGACTCGTACGTTGATCCGCTCCCAGGCCTCGTCCAGCACCTGGCGGAGCACCGAGGTCATCTCCTCGAACTCGGCCGGCCCGGCGACGAGCGGAGGCGAAAACTGCGCCGCCGTCTCCGCCCGGTCGTCGAAGCGCATGTAGACGCCCAGCTCGCGCGCCCGCGGCGTCAGGAAGCCCTTGATGAGCTCGTCCCGCTCCTCGGGCGTGAACGTCTCCTTCGTCTCCTTGTCCTTCACGAGCTCGAGCGACCAGAAGTAGCCGTCGCCGCGCAGGTCGCCGACCATCGGATGCTCGTCGACGAGAGCCTGGCAGCGCGCACGGAACTCGCTCGTTTGCCGCTGGACGCGGCCGATCAGGTCCTCCCGCTCCATGATCGCGAGGTTGGCGACCGCGATCGCGCACGAGAGGGGATGCCCGCCGAACGTGATCCCGTGCGTGAACGCTCGCTTGGGCTCGGCAAAGAAGGGCTCGCTCACCCTCGGGCTGGCGACGACCGCCCCGAGGGGCGCGTAGGCCGAGGTGATGCCCTTCGCCATCGTCATCATGTCCGGCTCGATGCCGTAGCGCGTGCAGCCGAACCAGTCGCCGACGCGCCCGAAGCCGCAGATGACCTCGTCGGCGACAAGGAGCACGCCATGCTCGTCGCAGATCTCCCGGACGCGCTCGAAGTAGCCGGGCGGCGGCGTGATCGAGCCGGCCGAGTTCTGGACCGGCTCCATGAGGACCGCCGCCACCGTGTCAGGAGACTCGTTGCGGATGATCCCGTCGATCTCGTCCGCGCATCGGAGCGTGCATTCAGGCTCCTCAGAGCAGTACGGACAGCGGTAGCGGTACGGCATCGGCGCTCGCAGGCATCCGGGCAGCAGCGGCTCGAACTGCGAGCGGAGCGCCGGGCTCCCGTTGACGGAGAGCGCGCCCATCGTCGTTCCGTGGTAGGCGCTCCGGCGGGTGACGAACTTGTAGCGGCCCGGCTCGCCGCGCAGGCGGTGGTACTGGCGGGCGACCTTGAGGGCGGTCTCGACCGCCTCGGAGCCGCCGTTCACGAGGAAGATGCGGCCGACGTCGATCGGCACGAGCTCGGTCAGCTTCTCGGTCAGCTCGAGCGAGGGCGGCGTGGCGAAGCCGACCCAGTTGGTGAAGAAGGGAAGCCGCTCGAGCTGCTTCGCCGCCGCCTCGACGATCTCCGGCCAGGGGCCGTAGCCGATGTTCACGCAGTAGAGGGCGGCAAGGGCGTCGAGGTAGCGGTTCCCGTCCGTGTCCCAGATGTGGCAGCCCTCGGCGCGGTCGATGACGATGCGCGTGTCGACTGCGCGGGTGAAGTGCTGCCACAGGTGGTCGTCCGTCATTGCCAGCGAACCTCCGTGTCGAGTAGGGCAAGGAAGGCCTCCGGATCGGCGATCGCCTCCTCCGGCGGGTGGGCTCCGGGGGCGACGATACGGCCGGCCGCGAGCTCTGCCGCCGCGCGAGCTGCGGGCTCCGAGGTCGAGCGGGCGCTCCCTCCGCGCGTGACCGTCATGCCGACCACGGAGCCGGCGCCGTTCGCGGCCTCCACGAGGTGGACGGCGACGGAGGCGGGCGACTGCTCGTACGGCTCCGGCTCCACCCCCTCCGGAAGCGCGAGCAGCTTGTCGAGGAGCCCCGGGCTGAGGCAGAGGCGGAAGCTCGCCCGCTCCAGAGCCGGGTAGCGCTCGGGGAGAGTGGCGAGCTCGGAATGGAGCGTGTAGATGCCGCGCGCGCGGCCGATCGGCTCGGGGAACTCCCGCTCGGCCTCACCCGAGAGCGGCTCGACGTCGGTGACGCGGCCGGCGTCGACGACCATGGGCCGCATGCGCAGCTCGTCGAGGAGCGTCCGCACGGAGTACGGAGCCGGGAACGGATGGCCGTCGGCCGCGGGGTCGCGCGTGACCGCCCAGATCTCGAGCGTGCGCGGGTCGGCGCCGAGGCGGTCGACCGCTGCGCGGGCGAGCAGGTTCGTCTTCCCCGGGGCGGAGCCCATCCCGAGGATCGCCGTCAGGCCGGCCGCGCGAAACTCGCCGTGGAGCTCGAGCTGCTTCCGAGTCATGTGGAAGAGCCCTCCGAGATCGAGGTAATGCGCGCCCGCTGCGCGGGCGGCCTGCATCACCTCGATGTTCAACCGGTAGTCCGCACAGTTCACGCATACCTGGGCGCCGCGCAACGCTGCCGCGAGCGACTTGGGGTCGCGTGCATCGACGAACTCCTCGCCGGCGAGGCGGAAGTCTCGCCGGCGAACCTGCTCTCCCCACTCCTCCAGGAAGGCGACCACGTGACGTCCGATCGTTCCGGCCGCGCCGACGACCGCGATCATGCCGGGGCTCCGTTCCGGGCCGCGAGTGCCTGCCGTGCCTTGACCGCGAGCCAGAGCTCCATCCGCTCCTCGGGGTCGTCGGGATGCCGCCCGGCCTGCTCGCGGAGGCGATCCATGCGGTAGCGGAGCGTATGCCGGTGGACGCCGAGCCGCTCGGCCGCGTCGCTCCAGCGGCAGCCGGAGTCGAGCAGGGCGGTCAGGGAGTCGAGCAGGCGGGGGCTCCCGGCCGCGGGCCCGAGGACGCGATCGACGAAGGCTTCCAGGGCGGCGTCGGGCAGGCTGAGGAGAAGCTCGAGCGAGCCGAGATCGCGGTAGGAGGCCACGTCTCGGCTCGTCGCGTCGAGCGCCGCTCGGGCCTCGAGCAGGCTCCGCCCGAGCGCGCGCCCGCGGGCCGGGCGGCCGATGCCCACCCGCGCCCTCCTATCCGCGCCTGCGATTTCGCGCGCTAGCTCGAGCGTCGCCTCTTCGGTTCGGGCCTCCACGAGGAAGGCGGCGCGCTCGCGGCGGGCGGTCGAGACATAGGGCAGGGAGCGACGGTCGAGCTCCTCCGCCACTCCGCGACGGAGCTCCTCGCCCGAGTCGCTGTCCTGGGGAACGGCGAGCAGCGCGGCGTACTCTCGCTCGCCGGGCAGCCCGAAGGCGGCCAGGCGCCGGGCCGCCTCGCGGTCGTCGAGCCGCTCCTCCTCGAGGTCCTCGAGCAGGTCGCCGGCGAGCCGGAGCTCGGCGGCGCTGACCGCCCGCCTGCGCGAGAGCTCGAAGGCGAGCGCCGTCTGTTCGTGGTGGAGGACGAGCCGGTCATAGTCCCCGAAGGGCTCTCCGTCGCGCACGGCGCGGAGCGTCGCCGTCTCCTCGTGCGCGACGACCGGGAGCTCGAGCGCCCCCTCGAAGGAGAGCGGTGCGCCGGCATGCCGTTCGATGACCGTGCGGCCGCGGTCGTCCACGAGCGCGAGGCTGCAGCGGAGGTGGTTGCAGACGATCGCGAGCAGCGCCTGGAGGCCGCGTCCGTCCAGGACTGCCTGTGCAAGCCGCTCGTGCACCTCGAGCGCGCGCGTGAGGTGCTCCAGCTGCTCGTCCGCGAGGTGCGCGAAGGCGGCCTTCGTGATGGCGATGAACGGCACCTCGTAGGGGACGCTCAGGACGGGAAAGTCGAGGCTGTCGGCCTCCTCGACGAGCGCGGCGGGGACCTCTGCAAAGCCGAAGCCGAGCCCGAATCCGAGGCCGGCGAGGCCGTGTTTCGCCAGCCGGCGGACATAGGCGCGCTGGGTCGTCTCGAGCTCTCCGATCCCGAGCCCTGTGGTGAGGAGAAGCTCGCCGCCCTCGAGGAACTGCGTCGGGTCGGCCAGCTCGGAGACGTGCAGCCAGCCGACCTCGTTGCCCAGCCCGCCGGAGCCGGCGGCGACGGCCAGCGAGAGCTCGGCCATGCCGGCGATATCGTGAACGGTCAGCACCGAAGGCTTTCGACGTCGGGGCCAAAAACCTACGGGCTGGGAGAGGTCGAATCAAGCCACCGGGCGGCGAACTCTCCTTCGGCTCCTTGGACGCGATGTCCTATGGAGAGAGCTGCTCAGCGGCCCTCGTAGACGCGGCTTGCCTTGGCGATCCCGCGCGCGAGCATGTAGGCGGCGGCGAGCACGACGGTCGCGGTGACGAAGCTCGGCCAGTCCACGGAGTCCGCCGCGAGCGTGACGATGAAGACGACGAGCCAGGCGAGCACGAAGATGAGGAGCTCGCCGTTCAGGGGCGGCAACGGCAGCTGCGAGCCGTAGTAGGGCCGGTCGTAGGACTGGGCGGGCGGTGGTGGCTGGGGCGGCGTGGTCGACATGGGACGCTCCCTCTTTCGCGTGGGCGGACCGATCTCTCTACCGCGCGGGTCGCCGGATTCCTGCGCTCCCAGGGCACGAGTTACGATACGGGCCGCCCGGTGCACCTGTTTCACTACCACCTCGTGACGAGCAGGATCCGGCTCCTCGAGGCGCGCTACCTCGGCAGGCTCGGCTTCTCCCTCGTGGGCCGGTACGGGTGGAAGGGCGAGAGCTCGCAGTGGTTCGAGTCGGGAACCTCCTGGGAGGAGCTCGACGAGATGGGCTTTCGGTTGCGCCTCATCGAGCTCTCGCGCGGTGCCGTGAACGTCGTCCTCCAGCCAGGGCACTGGGACCGCCCGCGGGTCGACCACCTCGGGATCGCGCTGGACGAGGACGGGTTCACCGACGTGCTCGAGCGGGCGGCCGACATGGGCCTCAAGGTGCAGGACCACCCGGGCAAGCGCACGTTCATCGCCACCGAGGTCGGCTACCGCCTCGAGGTGCACCCGCCGCGCGACTGGATCGAAGACGCACTCGAGGAGTCGGACGAGCTGCGCCTGGACGAGATCCACCTGCGCGCCCAGGATCCCGAGGAGAAGGCGGTTGCGCTCTCGGAGATCCTCGCGGTCGACCGGCAGGGCTGCGACGTGGGCGTGGCAGAGACGCTCGTGCGCTTCCTGCCCGGGGGCCCGGAGGGACGGCCCGAGCTCGTCGCCGAGGTGCTCCAATGAGGTACGCGCAGGCCGGCGTCTCGCTCGCGACGGCGGAGGCGGTCGTCGAGCGATTGCGCGGGGCGGTCGACTCCACGCGGACGGACGCGGTCGTCGGGTCGTTCGGAACGTTCGCGGGCCTCTACGCCCTCGACGGGGAACGGCTCCTCGCGGCGACGACGGACTCCGTCGGGACGAAGCTCATGCTCTCGCGGCGCGCCGGGCGGCTCTTCGACGCGGGAGTCGACCTCGCGGCGCACTGTGTCAACGACGTCCTCACGACCGGGGCCGAGCCGCTCTTCTTCCTGGATTACGTCGCCTCGGCCGAGCTCGACCTCGAGGAGGTGGCCGAGCTCGTCGAGGGCGCTGCATCCGTCTGCCGCGAGGCCGGGTGTGCGATCCTCGGGGGCGAGACGGCCGAGCTGCCGGGAATCTACCGGGAGGGAGAGCTCGACTTCGCGGGCACGTGCGTGGGGCTGGTGCGGCGCGCGGAGGCGATCGACGGCTCGCGCTGCGAGCCGGGCGACGCGGTCCTCGGGCTGCCGTCGGCGGGGCTGCACGCCAACGGGTTCACGCTCGTGCGCGGGCTGCTCGGCGAGGAGAGCTTCGACGCCGACCTCCTGCTCGCGCCCACGCGGCTCTACCTCGCTGACGTGCGGGCGCTCCGAGCCCGTTGCGACGTCCGGGCCCTGGCGCACGTGACCGGCGGCGGGATCGCGGGGAACCTGGCACGCGTGCTCCCGGGCGACGTGGGCGCGCGGATCGATCCCGGCAGCTGGGAGCGGCCGCCGGTCTACCGGTGGCTCGACGAGCGCGGGGTCGCCGAGGAGGAGCAGCGGCGTGTTTTCAACATGGGGGTCGGGATGTGCGCGGTCGTGCCTGCCGGGGACGCCCGGGCGGCCGGCTTCCCGGTCATCGGAAGGCTGGAGGCGGGTCTCGACGGCGTCGTCTGGGAGGAGGGCTCGGCGCGCCGTGCTTCGTGACGAACACGGCGCAACCCGCGCACCACACGTGCGCCTTGCAGCGATAGGCTGGAACTGGAGGGAGGCCCGCGGCGGCCCCCGGGTCGAGAGGGCATGATCGGAGTCCTCGTCTCCGGCGAGGGGACGAACCTGCAGGCGCTCGTCGACAGCGGCCTCCCGGTCACCGCCGTCGCCTCCAACAAGCCGGGCGTGCGCGCGCTCGAGCGCGCGCAGCGCGCTGGCATCCCCGCCGCCGCCTTTCCCCTCTCCGACTACCCGGACCGAGCCAAGCGTGACGAGGTCATGGGCGACTGGCTCGACGCACACGTCGTCGACCTCGTCGTCTGCGCCGGCTTCATGCAGCTCCTCACGCCCGGGTTCCTCGACCGCTTCCCCGCCATCAACGTCCACCCCTCGCTCCTGCCGGCCTTCCCCGGCACGGCCCCGATCGAGGAGGCGCTCGCCGCGGGCGTCCGTGAGACGGGGGTCACGGTCCATTTCGTGGACGAGGGCGTCGACACGGGCCCCGTGATCTTCCAGGAGCCCGTCCCCATCGAGCCCGGCGACACGCCCGCGAAGCTGCGCGAGCGCATCCACGCCGTCGAGCACCGGCTCCTGCCCGAGGCGGTGCGGCTCTTTTACGCCGGGGCTCTACGCTCCTGACTCGTGCCGGTCGAGCGCGCCCTCATCTCCGTCTTCGACAAGTCGCAGCTCGACGCGTTCGCGCGCGGGCTCTCCGACCTCGGCGTCGAGCTCGTGGCGAGCGGCGGCACCGCCGCCTACATCGCCGAGCTCGGAATCGACATCGTGCCGGTGGAGGAGATCACCGACGTCCCCGAGCTCCTGGGCGGACGCGTGAAGACCCTCCACCCGCGCATCCACGCCGGCATCCTCGCGCGCCGGAACGACGAGAACGACCTCGACGACCTCCGCCAGCAGGCGATCCGCACGGTCGACCTCGTTTGCGTCAATCTCTACCCCTTCGCACGCGTGGCCGGCCGCAAGAACGTGCGCGAGGAGGAGGCAGTGGAGATGATCGACATCGGCGGGCCGGCGCTCCTGCGTGCGGCCGCCAAGAACTTCCTCCACGTCGTCCCTGTCTGCCGTGCGGAGCGCTACGGCGAGCTGCTCTCAAAGCTGGCCGACGGGGACGTCGACCTGGGGACGCGAAGGGAGCTCGCCGCCGAGGCCTTCGCCCACACAGCCGCGTACGAGGCCTCGATCGCGTCCTGGTTCGCAGACGTCGAGACGTTCCCTCCGAACCTGATCGTGTCGCTGGAGAAGCTCCGCGGGCTCTCGTACGGGGAGAACCCGCACCAGCGCGCGGCCTACTATGCCGAGGCAGGCGCGCGCCGCCATCTGCTCTCTCGGGTCGAGCAGATCGCAGGCCGCGAGCTCTCCTTCAACAACCTGAACGACCTGGACGCCGCCCGAGCCGTGCTGCGCGAGTTCGCCGTCCCTGCCTGCGCGATCGTGAAGCACGCCAACCCGTGTGGCTGCGCCGTGGCGGGGACGATTGAGGAGGCGTACGAGAAGGCGCTCGCGGCGGACCCCGTTTCGGCCTACGGCGGAGTCGTCGCGCTCAACCGGCCCGTCTCGGCGGCGCTCGCGAAGCGGCTCGCGGAGCAGTTCGTCGAAGTCCTCATCGCGCCTGAGTACCAGGAGGACGCCCTCGAGGCGCTCCGGCGCAAGGAGTCCACGCGCATCCTCGCCGACCAAGAGCGGCGCGGGACCACGCCCGGCGAGCGCGACTACAGGCGGGTGCTCGGCGGCTTTCTCGTCCAGGACGCGGACGCCGAGGTGGACGATCGCGAGGGGATGGAGGTCGTGACCTCGAGCGGACCAGACGAGGCCCTCTGGGGCGATCTCCTCTTCGCCTGGCGCGTCGCCAAGCACGTCGCCTCGAACGCGATCGTGGTGGCGCGCGACCTCCAGACGCTCGGGATCGGAGGCGGCCAGATGAGCCGCGTCGACGCGGTCCGGCTCGCGCTCGCGAAGGCGCGCGAGCATGGGCACGACCTCGGAGGAGCCGTCCTCGCCTCGGACGCGTTCTTTCCCTTCGCGGACGGCCCCCGTCTCGCGCTCGAGGCGGGCGTGGCGGCGATCATCCAGCCGGGCGGTTCGAAGCGCGACGCCGAGGTCGTTGAGGTGGTCGAGTCGGCCGGCGGCACGATGATTCACGCAGCGCGCCGCCACTTTCGGCACTGACGCCCTTGAACGGCATCGGCTAGGGCGCTTTGATTGCGCTGTGACGACGGCCGCGCCCGTCTCGCCGTCCCCCGGCACCCGCTCCGCGCGCTGGCTCGTCGTGCCGCTGGCAGCTTTCGCCCTCGTGGCGCTCGCCGCCGGCCTCGTCGCCCGCGCGGAGCTCGACCAGGGCGGTGGCTACTTCGACCTCTTCTTCAGCGACACGATCCACATGAAGGCGTGGCTGGCGAGCGCGGTCGGAGCGCTCGCTCTCCTGCAGGTCTTCACGGCCGCCTGGATCTTCCGCAAGCTGCCCTGGAGACGCCCGCCCTGGGTGCCCGCCGTGCACAGGTGGACGGGGCGAGCCGCCCTCCTGGTGTCCTTGCCGGTCGCCTACCACTGCATCTTCCAGCTCGGGTTCCAGAGCGGCGACGACCGAGTGCTCGCCCACTCGCTGGCGGGCTCCGCCGTCTACGGAGCCTTCGCCGCGAAGGTGCTGATCGTACGCTTGCACCGTTTCCCGGTGTGGGTGCTCCCGGCCGCCGGCGGTCTCCTCTTCGCCACGCTGATCGCCGTCTGGTACTCGAGCGCGCTCTGGTTCTTCCGGCTCGTGGGCGTGGACATCTAGCGCCGCATACCCTTACCGGCGTGGCGCGCGAGTACCCCACCGTTCTCGATCTCGTCGGGCGCACGCCGCTCGTGCGCCTGCAGCGCGTGGGCCGCGGAGTGCGCCCGCTCCTCCTCGCCAAGCTCGAGTACCTCAATCCCGGCGGAAGCGTCAAGGACCGGATCGGCCTGCGCATGATCGAGGCCGCGGAGCGCGAGGGAAAGCTGCGGCCCGGCGGAACGATCGTGGAGCCGACGAGCGGGAACACGGGCGTCGGCCTCGCCATCGCGGCCGCGCTCAAGGGGTACCGCTGCGTGTTCGTCATGCCGGACAAGATCGCCGAGGAGAAGCGTGCGCTCCTGCGCGCCCATGGCGCAGAGGTCGTCATCTGCCCGACTGCCGTGTCGCCCGAGTCTCCGGAGAGCTACTACTCGGTCTCGAACCGGCTCGCGGAGGAGATCCCCGGAGCGTTCAAGCCCGACCAGTACTCGAACGAGGCGAACCCACAAGCGCACTACGAGACCACCGGACCCGAGCTCTGGGAGCAGACGGGCGGGCAGATCGACGCGATCGTCCTCTCCGTGGGAACGGGCGGCACGATCACCGGCACTGCCCGGTATCTGAAGGAGCGCAACCCGGACCTGCTCGTGGTCGGAGCCGACCCCGAGGGCTCCATCTTCTCGCAGCCCGACAACGTCCACACGTACCTGGTCGAAGGCATCGGGGAGGACTTCTGGCCGGAGACCTACGACCCGTCCGTCGTGGACGAGTACGTGACCGTCTCGGACGGAGACTCCTTCCGCACCGCCCGGCGACTGGCGCGCGAGGAGGGACTGCTCGTCGGAGGCTCCGGCGGCACGGCCGTCTGGGCGATGCTCCAGGTCGCGAAGCGCTTCGGCCCGGAGGCGACGGTCGTCACGCTCATCCCCGACTCGGGCCGCGGCTACCTGTCGAAGTTCTACGACGACAACTGGCTCTTGGAGCACGGCTTCCTGGAGCGGCGGGCGCCGGCTCCGACGATCGAGCAGGTGCTCGCCTTCAAGCGCGAGGAGGAGCCGGAGGTGCCGGAGCTGATCACGGTCGAGTCGCAACAGAAGATCGGCGAGGTGATCGACTTGATGCAGCGCTACGGCATCTCGCAGATCCCGGTCGTCCGCCACGACGGCGTAGAGTCGCTCGCCGACGTGGTCGGGTCCATCCGCGAGCGGGGGCTCTTCGAGCGCGTCTTCAGGAACCAGGACGCCCTCTCCGAGGACGTGGCGGCGGCGATGGAGCCGCCCCTCCCGGCCGTCGAGATCGGCGAGTCGGTCGACACCGTCTTCGCCGACCTCTCGGCCGGCAACCCGGCCGTGATCGTGGCGCGCGGCGGGCGCCCGGTCGGGGTCCTCACGCGCGCCGACCTGCTCGACTACCTGGCGCACAACCGCTCCGCGGCCGACGGAGGCTAGTCGCGAATGGCCATGCCGGGGGTCTGACCCGGACACGTCCGTCGGGACGGCTCGTAGCCCCGTGGGGCGCGCGTACACTGAGCCCGTGGACTTCGAGACGCGCGCGATCCACGAAGGGCAGGAGCCGGATTCGGCCACCGGCGCGGTGACGACGCCGATCTACCAGACGTCGACCTACGTCCAGGAGGAGGTCGGCGTCAACAAGGGCTACGACTACTCGCGCTCCGGCAACCCGACCCGCACGGCGCTCGAGACCTGCCTCGCGTCGCTCGAGGGCGCCGACCACGGCCTCGCCTACTCGTCCGGCCTCGGCGCGACCACGACGATCATGCACCTCGTCTCGCCCGGCGAGCGGGTCGTCTCCGTGAACGACGTCTACGGCGGCGTCTACCGCATGTTCTCGCAGATCTACGAGCCGAAGGGCTACGAGTTCACCTTCCTCTCGGCCGAGGAGATCGGGGCCGATCTCGCGGCCCACCTGGACGAGACGACGCGCATCGTCTGGCTCGAGACGCCCACGAACCCGCTCCTGAACGTGATCGACATCCGCGCCGCTGCGGAAGCCGCGCACGCGGCGGGCGCGCTCGTCGTCGTCGACAACACGTTCGCCACGCCTTATCTCCAACAGCCCCTGGAGCTTGGCGCCGACATCGTCCTCCACTCCACGACGAAGTACCTCGGCGGCCACTCGGACGTCATCGGCGGCTTCGCGGCGACGAACGACCCGACGGTCGCGGAGCGCCTCCGCTTCCTGCAGAAGTCGCTCGGCGCCGTCCCGGGCCCGTTCGACTCCTGGCTCGTCCTCCGCGGCTTGAAGACGCTTGCCGTACGGATGGAGCGCCACTCCGCCAACGCCCGCCGCGTCGCGGCCTTCTTGGACGGCCACGCGGCGGTCGAGCGCGTCCTCTATCCCGGCCTGCCCGAACACCCTGGGCACGCGATTGCCGCCCGCCAGATGAGCGACTTCGGGGGGATGATCTCCTTCCTCGCCGGCTCGGAGGAGGAGGCGGTCGCCCTCGTCGCGCGCACGAGAGTCTGGCGCCTGGCCGAGAGCCTCGGCGGCGTCGAGAGCCTCATCGAGCACCCGGCGCGGATGACCCACGCCTCGACTGCGGACGCTCCCTTCGCCGCACCGGCGAACCTCGTCCGCCTCTCGGTCGGAATCGAGTCCGCCGACGACCTCGTCGCGGACCTCGAGACCGCACTCGTCCCCGTCGGCGCGGCCTCGCCAACGGCCTGACCCGCCCCTACAATCCGAGCAGATGGGCGATTGGGGCCTCTACCTCCTCTTCCTCGTGCCCCCGCTCGTCGTCGGGCTCGCCGTCCAGGCCTGGCTCAGGCGCACCTTCTCGAAGTACTCGAACGTGCAGCTCGCCACCGCCCTGAGCGGCGCCCAGGTCGCGCGACAGATCCTCGATCGCAACGGCCTCGAGGAGGTGCCGGTGTCGCACTCCCCGGGCGGCCCTCTCTCCGACCACTACGACCCGCGCAAGCGCTCCCTCCATCTGTCCGAGCCGGTCTTCGTGCCGCCCACGGTGAGCGCCGCAGCCGTCGCCGCTCACGAGAGTGGCCACGCCCTCCAGCACGCGCACGGCTACGGCCCCCTCCGCCTCCGCTCGGCGATGTTCCCGGTCGTCGCCTTCGCCTCGAGCGCCTGGATCTGGCTCCTGATCATCGGCGTCCTCCTCAACGCCCTCAACCTCGTGGCGATCGCGCTCGTCCTCTACGCGGCCGCGGTCGTCTTCCACCTCGTCACGCTCCCCGTCGAGTTCGACGCCTCCAAGCGAGCGGGAGTGCAGCTCCGCGCCCTCGGGCTCGTGACCGCCGGTGAATCGGCGGGCGTGGACAAAGTGCTCCGGGTGGCCGCTCTCACGTACGTCGCCGGCGCGCTCGCGGCGCTGTCGCAGCTCCTCTACTACGCGCTCGTCTTCTTCGGCGAGGACTAGGACACGCCCCCGGCGACGGCCGGCTCGAGGGCGGCCGTATAGGCGACCTCGTAGGCCCGCACCATTCGGACGGCGGAGAAGCGCTCCTCCACGCATGCGCGAGCTCGATCCAGGCGTCGCCGATCGCCTCCGCCGGCACGGACGGTAGGACGCCCGCGAGCTCCGCTTTCGTCCGCGAGCCGCGTGAGGCGAAGAGGGTCACCTCGTGCCCCGCCTCGACGAGCCCGTCGGCGAGGATCGAGACGACGCGCTCGATACCGCCGTAACGCGGCGGCGGCACCGGGTAC
>DASQWP010000306.1:0-13332 GCA_035640195.1 Gaiellaceae bacterium
GCTGGCTCGGGCGGCTCGTCCCACCAGGCGACGTCGTCCGCGAAGATGAGGAACGGCTCGCCCGAAGCGTGTGTCACCCGTCACGAGCCTACGACCCGGGCCGGACGGGGTCAACGCGATCAGCGGTGCACGGAGCGCCCACCCACGCCCGCCCGTGCGTTCGGGAGGTAGGGATCGAGGTCGTCCATGAAGCGCTCGGTCCCGCGCACCCTCTCGAGCCAGGCGCGGACGGCCGGGTAGGGCTGCATGTCGATCCCCGCGTCCCCGGCGACGTGCGCGTAGGCGAAGAGCGAGATGTCGGCAACGGTGTAACCGTCCTCGACGAGGAAGCGGCGTCCTTCCAGATGGCGCTCGAGCGCCTCCAGGGCGGCGCGGCCCGACTCGACGCGACCGGCGAAGATCTCGGGCCGCTCCGCGTCCCGTCCCGTCAGGCGCCAGAAGCGGGCGGTACCGACGTTCGGCTCCAGGAAGTTCTGCTCGAAGAAGAGCCACTGCCAGACCCGCGCCCTCTGAAGGAGGTCGGCGGGGACGAGCGGCGTGCCCTCTGCGAGGTAGAGGAGGATCGCGTTCGACTCGGCGATCGTCTCGCCGGAGGGAAGCTCGAGCACGGGCGTGCGCCCGGCCGGACTGCGCGCCAGATGTGCCGGCGTCGTGCTCTCGCCGGCGAAGATGTCGGTGGGGATGCGCTCGTAGTCCAGCTCGAGCTGGGCGAGCAGGAGCCGCACCTTGTAGCAGTTCGCGGACCCCGCATAGTCGTAGAGCCTGAGCATGCCCCTGTTCTAACGGAAGCCGCCCTTCCCGCGTGAGATCGAGCTGGACCGGGAAACGAGAGCGGGATGGCGAAGGCGCTTCTCCTCGTCGACGTGATCGAGGACTTCCGGCACGAGGACGGCGACCGCCTGCTGGCGAGCTTCCGGGAGCGGCACCCAGCCCTGCGGCGGACGCTCGAGCAGGCGCGCGCCCGTGGGATGCCGGTCGTCTACGCGAACGACGACGCAGGCACCTGGACGAGCGACGCCCCCGAGCTCGTGCGCCGTGCGATCGAGGGCGGCAAGGCGGGCGACCTCGTGGCGGAGGTGGCCCCGCGCGAGGACGAGGCCGTCGTCCTGAAGCCGCGCTACTCGGGCTTCGACGCGACCCCGCTCGAGACGCTCCTCCGCGAGCGTGAGGTGGACGAGCTCGTCGTCGCCGGCACCGCGACGGAGATGTGCGTCTTCCAGACGGTGACGGACGCGCTTCGCCTGGGCTTCCGCGCCGCCGTCCAGGCCGACGCGTGCGCCACCGTCGACGAGGAGAACGAGCGTTTGGCGCTTCTCTACCTCGAGCGCGTTCTCGCCGTCCCGGTTCTGAGGAGAGCGCAGGTCGCCGCCGGCTGAGGCTCAGGCGGCCTCCTCCGGAAGGTCCCGTAGCGCCGGCACCGGCGAGGGGAGCAGCCAGAGGGCGCCTGCGAGAGCGCCGACCGTGGCGATCCAGAGCGTGGGCCGGAGCCCGATCGCCGAGCCGAGCGCTCCCCCGATCAGCGCGCCCAGGGGCCTGACGCCGTAGTTGACGAAGCGGAACGCGCCTGTGGCGCGCGAGCGCAGGCGATGAGGCGTCAGGGCGGGGATGATCGCGCCCGCGTTGATGTCGAGGATCATGACGCCGAGCCCGGAGAGGAACTCGGCTGCGAAGAGCATCCCCAGGACGAGCCACCGGGGCCCCTCCGCCAGGGGAACGAGGACGAGCGGCGCGGGGAAAAGCACGCAGCCGAGCGCGAAGGCTCCGCCGATGCCGAGCCGGCGGCCGACCCGCGAGGCGACGAGCGCCCCGAGGATGCCGCCGACGGCCCCGGCGCCGAGGACGAGGCCGAGTGTTCCCGGTGCGACGTCGAGCTCGCGCGTGGCGTAGAGGACGAAGAGGGCGAAGAACATGAAGTTGAAGAGGTTGATTGTCGCCACGGCGGCCAGCGAGGGCCGGAAGATCGGATGGTGCGCGATGAAGCGCATGCCCTCCGCAACCCGCCTGCGTACGGAGCCGTCCTGCTCCGGCTCGAGCGGCGGCTCGGACGCCTGCACACGCCCGAGGAAGACCGCCGAGGCGAGGTAGGAGACCGCGTCGGCGACGAGCGTCACCGGGGCGCCGACGAGTTGCACGAGCATCCCCGCGAGGCTGGGCCCGCCGACGAAGGAGAGCGAGCGGCTGCCGTTCAGGAGCGCGTTCGCCTCGACGTAGTTCCGACGCGGCGTGACGGAGACGAAGAGGGTGCTGTAGGAGATGTCGAACGCGACCGCGAGCGACCCGGTCAGGAACGCGACGGCGTACAGTTGCGCGAAGGTGAGGACGTCGAGGGCGTAGGCCAGGGGCACGCTCGCGACGAGCGCGGCGCGGAGGAGGTCGGCGGCGATCATGATCCGCCGGCGCCGCGCAACCCGGTCGAGCCACACGCCGGCGGGAAGCGAGAAGAGGAGATGCGGCGCGAGGGCGGCGGCGCCCAGGTAGCCCATGTCCGCCGCTTCGGCGTCGAGGACGAGGACGGCCACGAGCGGGAGCGCGAGGAACGAGATCTGGTCGCCGAAGAGGGAGATCGTCTGCCCGGCCCAGAAGCGCCGGAAGTCCGGGAGCCGAAGAAGGTTCACCGCCCAAGATTAGCATACCGTCCGTACGGTTTGCTAACGTGGGGTAGTGCCGCGAGTCAGCCCCGAGTACCTGGAGCGCCGCCGGGAGGAGATCCTGGCCGGCGCGCGCCGCGCGTTCGCCCGCTATGGCTTCGAGGGCGCGACCGTCGCGCGCCTGGAAGAGGAGATCGACGTCTCGCGCGGCGCGATCTTCCACTACTTCCCGAGCAAGGAGGACCTCTTCATCGCGCTGGCCGAGATGGAGTCGCTCCGTGTGGCTCGGCTCCTGGAGGAGAAGGGGCTCGCCGGGGTCGTCCGCGCGATCGCGCGCGAGGATCCCGAATGGCTGGGCACGTACCTGGAGGTCATGCGTCTGACCCGGATCGACCCCGCCTTCCGCGCCCGCTGGGAGCGGCGCCGGAACGCTCTCGACGACGCGCTTACGCGGGAAAGCCGGCGCGCCCGGCGCGCCGGCGAGCTTCGGGGCGACGTGCCGGCCGGCGCCCTCGCCCGCTTCTTCGGCATCTTCCTCGACGGAGTGCTCCTCCAGGCGCCGACCATCGGCCTGCCACCGGACATGGGCCCCGTCCTGCGCCTGGTCGAGGAGGCGGTGGCCCCGCGCTAGCGGGAGTTCTCGCGGAGCCAGTCCGCGAGGTTGCGCGCCTGGTCTCCCGGATCGCCGGCCTGCGGGACGGGCTCGACCGTCGGCCGCTGCTCCCGCGCGGGCTCGGAGCCGTCGCCGTCCGACCAGAGAGCGAAGCCGACGACGACTGCGACGAGGATCGCGACGAGAACGGCTGCGAGCACGCCCCGGGTCGGGAGGGCGAAGTCACGGCGCTCCCGCCGCGCGCGGACCGCGGCCGCCGCCGGCGGGAGCGGCGTGGAGGCTCGCAGAGGCGCCGTGGCGACGTCCGTTGCGCGGACGCCGCTCGTCCGCGGAAGGGGGACGGTGGGCGGCTCGGGCGAGGCCGCGGCCAGCTCGCGAGCGAGCTCGGCCGCCGAGGCGGGCCGGTAGTCCGGATTCCTTGCCAGGCAGCGCATCACGACGGCCTCGAGCGCTTGGGGGACGGACGGCTCGAGATCCGAGAGCGGCCGGACCGGCTGCTCGCGTTGCTTGACGACGAGGTCGGCGAGCGACGAGAACTCGTGCGGCGTCCGGCCGGTCAGGAGCTCGTAGAGCACCACTCCGAGCGAGTAGATGTCTGCGGCGGCCGTGACCGGCTCGCCCTCGGCCTGCTCCGGCGAGAGGTACGCGGCCGTCCCCAGGATGCTTCCGATCTGGGTCAGGTTCGTCGCCTCCACGGCCCGGGCGATGCCGAAGTCGGCGATCTTCACGGTGCCGTCGTCCCGGAGGAGGAGGTTCTGCGGCTTCACGTCGCGGTGGACGAGCCCGGAGGAGTGGGCGAGCTCGAGACCTCCGCAGACCTGGAGCGCGATGTCGACGACCCGGGCGGTATCGAGCTTGCCGCTCGAGCGCAGCTCGTCGGCCATCGTGCGGCCGGGGACGTACTCCATCACGATGTAGGGTCGGTCGTCCTCCTCGCCCGCGTCGAAGACCTGGACGACGTTCGGGTGCGAGAAGCTCGCCGCCATCCGGGCCTCGCGCACGAAGCGCTCGTAGAGGCCGGGCTCGCTCGCGAGGTGGGCGGCGAGGACCTTGACCGCGACCGGGCGGTCGAGCTCCTCGTCGTGGGCGAGGAAGACGGACGCCATGCCGCCGTGCCCGAGCTCGCGCTCGACGCGGTAGCGGCCGCCGGCGAGGGCCTGGACAGTCAGTCGCCGTCCCCCTCGTCGTCGCCGCCGCCCTCGCCCTCCGCTTGCCGGCACTCCTCGATCTCCCGCTCGAGCGCCTTGATCTGGTCGTCGAGCTGGCGGTCGCGACCCTTTGCCTTCCCCTCCTTGTCCTTCTTCTCCTCCTCGAGGGCCTGCTTCTGCGCCTCGAGATCGTCGCAACCGGATGCGTCTGGCTGCTCTTCCTCGGTCGGCGCCGGAGCTTCCTCCGCGCAGTTGATCTCGTTGACGAGCTTGTTCGCGGTGGCAGTCAGCGACTCCTGGAACTCCGCGGGCACGCGGCCCTCCTGGATCGACACGAGGACGGCGTCGAGGAGATCATCGGCCTGCCCGGCGGCGCCGCAGACGTCGCCGGCGGCATAGGCGTCAGCGACGGCTTCGCTCTGGGCGGCGAGGTCGGACGCGAGCCCCCTCGGCAGCGTCGGCCCGGGCGGAGCCTCCTCCCCGTCGCCGCCGCAGCCGGCGAGGACGGCCGCACAGACGAGCGCCGTCAGGCACGGAGCGAGGCGATGCACGGCTCCGAGCCTAGCGGAGACCGCACCGCGCTCAGACGGGATAACCACACCTGAGGACGCCTGTTGGCCGCCTGGGAGAGAGGTCGCCGCAGAGCCAGAGTGAGGCGCACAGAGAGCAACCCCTTCCCCCAAGGAGACAGAGGCCCATGACCAGCATCACGTCCACACTTCGCGCCGGCGACGTCGTCGAGAATCCCGTTACCGGCGAGCGGATCCTCTTCCGCCGGACCGCAGCGGAGACGGGCGGCGAGCTCGTCGAGATCGAGGTCTCGGTGCAGGCGGGCGGCGGCGTTGCGGCCCCGCACGTGCACCCCTACCAGACAGAGCGCTTCGAGGTCCTCGAAGGGACGCTCGAGCTCCGTCAGAGACGCCGCCGGCTCACCGCGAGCCCCGGTGACGTGGTCACGGTCACGCCGGGCACGCCGCACAGCTTCCGCAACGTCGGCGAGGGCGAGGCCCGCTTCACGTGCGAGGTGCGGCCGGCGCTCGGCTTCGAGCGCTTCATCGAGACGATGTTCGCGCTCGCGACAGACGGCAAGACGAACAGGAAGGGCATGCCGAGCCCGCTTCGGCTCGCGGTCATCGCGAATGCCCACTTCGACGACGTGCGGCTCCCGTACGTCCCCGGGTTCGCGCAGAAGGCGGCGCTCGTGATGGGCGCCGGCATCGGCAGGCTCGCCGGCTTCCGGCCCACCTACGAGCCGGCCCGCGAGCTCGAGCCCGCGTTCGCTCCGAGCGCGTAGTCCCAACCCGAGAGCGGCCCGCGGGGCGGGCCGCTCTCGTCCCGGCCCGTCCCTCTCGTCGGGGAGGCGCTCCGCTGCGCGGGTCAACCGAGCCCCGGGAGAGGAGATCATCTTGCGACGCATACCCATCGTCTTCGTTGCCGCGCTCGTCGGCGCGCTCGCGAGCCCGGCAGGCGCCATCACCTTCGGGAAGCCCGACGGGAACCTCCATCCGAACGTCGGCGCCCTCCTCACCGACTGGGACGAGGAGAGTCCCGGGCTCGACATCCTCTGCTCGGGCACGCTCATCGCCCCTCAGGTCTTCCAGACTGCGGCCCACTGCCTCGCGGGCATCGAGACGCCGCTCTTCGTCACCTTCGCCCCCGAGTACGACGAGGACCCGACGAGCATGGCGGGAATCTTCAGCGGCACCGGGCACATGCATCCGCTCTTCGCCTCGGGAGGCCAGAACAACACGTTCGACCTGGCGGTCGTCGTCCTCGACCAGGCTCCCGGTCGTACGCCGGCGCGGCTGCCGCGGGTCGGGCTCGTCGCCGACCTGAAGGCGTCGGGTGCCCTCAAGGACCAGACTTTCACGGCCGTCGGCTACGGCACGGTGCGCGAGGACAAGCGGAAAGGCCCGCACGCCTTCTTCTTCGACGGCATCCGCCGCTACACGCTCCAGAGCTTCCTCTCGCTCCAGAAGGCGTGGCTCACCCTCTCCATGCAGCCGTCCACGGGCGACGGCGGCACCTGCTTCGGCGACTCGGGCGGCCCGCACTTCCTGGGCGGGAAGAAGTCCAACCTCATCGTCTCCCTGACGGTGACCGGCGACGCCATGTGCCGCGCGACGGACACGACGTACCGGCTCGACACTCCGTGGTCGCGAGACTTCTTGGAGCAGTTCCCCGGCGTCGACTACCCGGGCTAGGATCGGCTCACCGGCAATCGGGGGCGGCGTTCCGGCGCCGCCCCCGGCCCTACCCCAGTGGAGCTAGGAGCGCCTTCTTTCCCTCGAAGGCGAAGAGGAGAAGGTCGACCATCCGGAAGGTGGTGTTGTCCGGGCCGAGCGTGGGGCGCCAGGCGGAGTCGCGAACGATCGACGCCTGGCTCCCCTCCATCGCGCGGTGGAAAGTTTCTGCGACGATGCGCCCGCCCACTCCCGTCAGCCTGCCTCTGTTCAGCTCGGCCTCGCGCAGGATGTAGAACCAGAGCGGCGTGTTCTTGAGGAACTCGGCTCGCTGCCGCTTGGTGAGCGCGTCGAGGTCGGCGCCGTTCCTGCCGTCGCGGACCTGGGCCTTCGTGAGCCTGGTCAGCGTCACGCCCTTGCTCCTCAGGAACGTGGCCATCTGCTGCCCGGTGGCCAGCCTGACCATCTTCGCCCTGGTCAGGTTCCGGAAGGCCAGGTTGGCCTCGTCCGCTCGAAAGCCGGGGAGGCGCCTGAGCGGGCTCACGAGCGTCGTGTCGATGCGCATGGCCCGGTTGAACTTGCGCTCGGGGACGGCGAGGGCGGCGCGGCCGGCCTCCCCGAAGTCGTACAGCCTCCGGAAGTCCGCGATCCAGGTGCTCGGAAGCCGCTGTCCGCCGCCGAGGTCTCCGCTGCCGGCCGAGAACGCAAACAGGAGGTCGAGTGAGCCGAAGCCGTCGTCGAAGATCCTGTTCCAGTTGTAGGCCGTGCGGATCATGGCGTGGCCGAGCCGGAAGGCGGCCACGGAGAACTCGATCGGCATCGTCGGGACGTCGGTCGGGTCGGCGCCCGGCTCGAACGCCTTCCTACCGCCCGCGAACACGTTGCTGACGACGCCCCGCGCGCAGATGCGCGGGAGGTAGTCGGTGCGGAGCATCCACTGGTAGTGCTTCGTGACGATCTCCCGCGCCTGAGCGAAGCGCTGGGCGGGCGTGACCGAGGCGGGGAGGGTGTCGACGACGCGGTTGTGGAAGCGGATGAAGGCCAGATGCATCTGGGCGACCGCGAGGTTCTCGTCGTTCCGCGGGTCCGGGATGATCGCCCGCCGCTTCGCCCTCGCCGACGCCCCAGCACCGCGCGGAAGGTCGAATCCTTCCTTCGCCGCGATCCCCTCCGCGGCGGCGGTCTTCCCCATCTTCAGATGGATGCCGTCGGCGGCGTAGAACTTGGCCGACCCGGGATCCGTCGGGCCCGCGCCGTAGAGCGAATCGAGGTCGAGGCTCGGCGAACGCGCCTGCAGGAGCTGTGCCGGCGAGACATTCTGCCCGAGCATGACGCTGGTCTTGTCGAAGGTGAGGTCGTGATCGACGAACTGGCCGAGGTACGTGAAGCCGGCCGGGATCCGCGACGCGCCGCCGCCACCCGCCGCCATCGCGCCGCCGATCTTCTTTCGGCCCCGCTCCCCGAGCTGCCTCCCGCTGCCACTTGGCCCCATCCGTGAGAAGCGAAACGAGGGCGCTTGCGCCTCTGCGGCTGCCGAGAGCGTCCGTGCCCGTCCTCCGACGGCCTCGGCGAGGAGCCCCTCCCCGAGGACGAAGTAGCTTTCGGAGCCATGCTTTTCCACGGTGCCTCCCTCCAGTCTCGCGGCGCGAGAATCTCACTCGCAGGGTCGAGGGTCAATCGTCGGCGTGGTTCGTCGGCGGAGCGATCTCGACCGTACCGTTTTGCAGCGCCGTCTGGAGGTAAAGAGGGGCCATGCGCTTCCGACGTCGGGCCCGGCTCGATCCGGGCCAGGTAACAGACGTCCGCGGCCGCCGCATGGGACGCGGCGGCCTCGCGGTCGGCGGCGGCGGACTGGGACTCGTCGGACTCGTCGTGTACCTCTTGTTCGCCTTCCTGTCGGGCGGTGGCGGGCTCGGGCAGCTGGCCCCCCTCCAGGACGAGCGGGTCGGCCTCGGCGACTCGCCGTCGGAGGTGTCCGAGGAGTGCCGGATGGGGGAGGACGCGAACGAGCGGCAGGACTGCCGCATCGTGGGCGTGATCAACAGCGTCCAGGAGTTCTGGGACGGCGTGTTCCAGCGGAGCGGACGGCAGTACGCGATCGTGGACACGTGGTTCTTCACCGACCAGGTGGAGACGGCTTGCGGCTCGGCGACGTCTCAGGTCGGTCCCTTCTACTGCCCCGCTGACGAGCTCGTCTACATCGATCTGGGCTTCTTCGACGAGCTCCAGGCCCGTTTCGGCGCCGGCGGCGCGCCGTTCGCCCAGGCCTACGTCATCGCGCACGAGTACGGCCACCACGTCCAGAACCAGCTGGGGGTCCTCGAGAGCATCGGCGGCGACACCCAGGGCCCCGAGAGCCGGGCCGTTCGCACCGAGCTCCAGGCGGACTGCTACGCCGGCGTCTGGGCTGCCAACGCAGTCGAGCTGGGCCTCATCGCAGAGCTCACGCAGGCCGACATCAACGACGGGCTCGACGCCGCGACGGCAATCGGCGACGACCGCATCCAGGAGCGCACGCAGGGCCAGGTGAACCCGGAAACGTGGACGCACGGATCCTCCGAGCAGCGGCGCCGCTGGTTCTCCCGCGGCTACGAGGAGGGCCGCCCGGCGGTGTGCGACACTTTCTCGGGCTCGATCTAGCCCTACCGGGGATGCGCACGGGTAGCCGAAAGAGGGGAGCGGCGCTCGCACCCTGGGAGGAGAACGCGCTTCCGCACTCAGCTCCCGTCGGGATGACCGCTCCCCCAGCGTCTCGGATTCGTACCCGGTTGGAAGCTGGTCAAACGGGCAAACGTTGCCGGTCGTCGAGCCAGGCTCGCGTAAGACGCACGCGGCGGACGACACAAACGGGAGCATGGACAGCACGATGCGCGCACGGATCAGGGAGAAGCGGGAGATCGCGAAGGGGACGTTGCTCGTGACGTTCGACCTGCTCGGCGAAGAGGTGGACTTCGTGCCGGGGCAGTACTTCTTCGTGACGCTCGCGGACGTCGGTCACCAGGACGAGAAGGGACTGCGTAGGCACATCACGGTCGTCACCTCCCCGAACGAGAAGGGCGTCCTCGGCTTTGCGACGAGGATGAGAGCGAGCGCTTTCAAACGAACGCTCGACGAGCTTCCCGTCGGCTCGGAAGTGGTGCTCGAGCCGCCCAAGGGGAGCTTCAAGCTTCCGGAAGACGTTTCGCGGCCCCTCGTGTTCGTCGCCGGTGGAATCGGGATCACGGTGTTTCGGAGCATGCTCCGCTACATCCGGGACGAAAGCCTCCCCTACCGCGTGACGCTCATCTTCTCGAACCGAGATCGGGAATCGACGGCGTTCCTGGGTGACCTGCACCAGCTGGAGGAGGAGCTCCCCGGCTTCCGGCTCATCCTCACCATGACTCAGGACCCGGGCTGGGACGGCGAGACGCGGAAGGTCGACGCCCAGTTCCTCCGCGAGTATCTGGGTGAGGACGTCAACGAGAACACGTTCCTGGTCGCCGGGCCGCCGGCGATGGTGGAGGGCGTGCAGGAGGCGCTCACTGAGGCGGGAGTCGAGGAAGAGAACGTCATCGCCGAGCGCTACAGCGGCTACTGACTCGTCAGCAGTCCGTCGAACGGAGCGGCACAGGAGTCGAACCTACCCAGCGTGCGGCTTGCCCACCTCACCGGTTTTGAGTTCCTCTTCGGGTGGCGTCCGACGAAGGCGTTTCGTCCTGGGCTCTCGCCGTCGTCAGACGCATCTGACCATCCGTTCTTAGCCTGGCGTTCAAATGGCTAAAGGGGGGTCTGGCTGGCAAGTTCGGGCACGTAAACGGTGTGCGGACACTTGCTCCGCCGCGGAAAGCAGGTGTGAGGTCGGCGGCGGTGCGGATGGCTGCCTTTCGTCCTTTCCAACAGTGTTGCGAGCGGTTGCCCAGGCTGCCGCAATCATGTGAGAGCGGGAGCGAACTTTCCGCGACTTCGGTTGGACGATCGGTCGAAGCGGGCGTCGGGTTCGGGCGAGCAGCGTGGGCCGGCGATCCCGTAGCGTGGGGTACGTGCGGATAGCGACCTGGAACGTCAACTCGGTCAAGCAGCGGGTGCCGCGGCTCCTGCCGTGGTTGGATGAGCGGCAGCCGGACGTGGTCTGCTTGCAGGAGACCAAGCTCGCCGACGACGCGTTCGTCGACCTGCTGGGCAAGGCGCTCAACGACCGCGACTATGCGGTCGCGGTGCACGGCGAGGCTACGTGGAATGGGGTCGCCATCCTCTCGCGGTTGGGGCTAGACGACGTGGTCGCGGGAGTGGCCGGAGCGCCGGGTTTCCCGCATCCGGAGGCGCGCGCGGTGTCGGCCAGTTGTGGCGGGGTCCGGGTGGTCTCGGTGTACGTGCCGAATGGGCGCGTGCCGGGCTCGGAGCACTACCGGTACAAGCTCGCCTGGCTGGCTTCGCTGCGGGAGATGGTTGCCGCAGGCCCGGACGAGACGGTCGTATGCGGCGACATGAACATCGCACCGACCGACGACGATGTGTTCGAACCCGACGCCTATATCGGCCAGACCCACGTGACACCGCCCGAGCGGGCGGCCCTGGAGGAGCTGCGGTCACTTGGCCTGCGCGATGTCGTGCGCGATCGGTGGCCGAACGAGCGGGTGTTCACCTACTGGGACTACCGGGCAGGGATGTTCCATCAGGACCTTGGGATGCGGATCGATCTGGTGCTGGCCAGCGAGTCGGTCGCCGGCCGCGTCCGGGCGGCTTGGGTGGACCGGCAGGCCCGCAAGGGCAGCGGGCCGAGTGACCACGCGCCGGTGATCGTCGACCTGGACGAGGCGCCGGACGGCGACATCGGGCCGGTCGTGCCGCCGCCGTCCGCCCCGGTGACCAGGCGCCGCGCGGCCAAGTTGCCGCAGGCACCCTAAAACGACCGAGGTCACGACCGCGGGCGGTCGCGATCGCGGGAGGGTTGAACGCGCTTCGGCTCTCCTGGCATCTTCGGATAGTCGGGCGGGTATGGCATATCTCCCTCACCCTTGGCGGCGTCGTTCTCGTACATGTGCAGCAGCGGCTGCAGCGAATGGGCTGCATCGTCGATCGCAGCGTGGCGATCGCCCAGCTCGGCAAAGCGCGCCGGCATCGTCGCGACCGTGAAGTCCTCGGGCTCGATCTCGGCGAGCTCGTCCCACGTCACCGGTGCAGACACCGGCGCACCCGCCTTCGGCCGAACGCTGTAGGCCGAGGCGATGGTGCGATCGCGTGCATTCTGGTTGTAATCGATGAAGATGCGCTCGCCGCGCTCCTCCTTCCACCATTTGGTCGTCACCTGGCCCGGGAGACGCCGCTCGAGCTCGCGCCCGAAGGCGATCGCTGCCTGGCGGACGTCCGTGAACGTCCAGCGTGGCTCGATCCGGACGTAGATGTGGACGCCTCGGCCCCCCGAGGTCTTCGGGAAACCGACATAGCCGAGCTCGTCGAGGAGCACGCGTGCCTCGGCGGCGACGCGCACAGCGTCGGCGAAGTCCATGCCAGGCTGCGGGTCCAGGTCGATGCGCAGCTCGTCTGGATGATCGACGTCATCCCGGCGCACCGGCCATGGATGGAACGTGATCGTGCCCATCTGGGCCGCCCAGCCGACCACGGCGACCTCCGTGGGACAGATCTCGTCCGCGTGGCGACCCGACGGGAACTCGATCCGCGCTGTTTGCACATAGTCCGGGGCTCCACGTGGGATGCGCTTCTGGAAGAAGGCGTCGCCGCCGCCCTTCTCGCGCGTCGACAGGACGATGCCCGGGTGCACGCCCTTCGGCCAGCGCTCAAGCGTCGTCGGCCGCCGGTCGAGCGCGCGCATGATGCCGTCCTCGACGGCGAGGTAGTACTTGACGACGTCGAGCTTCGTGACCTCACCCGAGCGCTCGGTCCCGGGGAAGATCACACGATCGGGGCTGGAGACGCGCAAGTCGCGCCCACCGGCGTCGACGATCCTGGCCTCGACCACGCTCATGCCGAAGTTCTACGGCAACGACGCCCAGCGCACACTTCCCGCCCAACCGCAGCCGTTTCACTCGACTTCGCTGGACTCTGGTGGATCCACAACCTCAAGCCGACCGCGCGAGCCGGCGAGACTCCCGCGTCGGGAATTACCGCGGCACTGTCGCCAGCGACCGCGCGCTACTCCTCAGCGCGATTTACGGAAGCATCGGCACCGTCAAGTGCACCGCCCGCTCGACGTCCTAGGCGGGCGTCTGCGGGTCGCCCGGTGGGACGCTCGTGTTTTGGCACTTTGCGGGAAGCCAGTCACCGACGTTCAGCCTGAGCATCGGTCCGGTTCCCGTCTGACGATCTGCCGCCCGCCGCTGAGAGCTTGATCAGCCGGGTTGGAACAGTTCGACGGGGTTGCCGGAGGGGTCGTCGAGCAGGATCTGCTTGCCGCCCCTGCCGCTCACGATCTCATTGCGGAAGTGCGTCCCCGACTGGCGCAGCGCCTCCACCAGGCTGGGGAGGTCGTCCACCTCGAGCTGGATGCGGTTCCAGCCCCCCGGTTCTGGCAGCCGGCCATCGGGCATCGCTTGGCCGGCGCCGCCACTGCCTGGTGCGTTGAGCAGCAGACGTAGGTCGCCCCGGGACAGCATCGTAAAACCCGGGGCGGGGCTCATCTCGACCGTGAACCCGAGCTTGTCACGGTAGAACGCCGTCGCGGACTCGACGTCGTCTGCGATGTAGCGAACGCTCACAGGGCTCATCTCGTAACACCTCCTCGGCCCTCGGAGTCCTCGGACGCTTACGCAACATCTCCGTCGCGCGGGCCGCTCAGGTAGTTCTGGTCGAGGTAGAGGAGGAGC
>DASQWP010000307.1:0-8378 GCA_035640195.1 Gaiellaceae bacterium
CGAACCGGCGCGCCGCTGCTAGGCGTTCGGCGTCGGACGCCTGCTCCGCCGCATGGAGGTCGGCGGTGGCCCGCTCGGCCGTCCCCTCGGCCGCGACCACCTCGCGCTCGGCGGTCGTCACCGCGTCCGCGGCGGCCGCCCGCGCGCTCGGGAGCCGGGCGAAGAACTCCTCTAGGTCGCGCGCGCGCCCGCGGACCGCCTCCGTGGCGTCGTAGAGCTCGTCGAGTTCGGCGAGCATGGCCGCGACCTCCCCGTCCGCGCGCTCGAGCTCGCGGACGAGGTCGAGTCGCGCGTCCGTCACGACGGGGTCACCCTGAAGGCGTCGAACACCGACTCGATGTTGCGGAGCGCGTTCAGAAGGGCGCGCAGCGCCTTGATGTCGCCCACCTCGGCCACGTACCAGTTCTTCGCCATCTGGTCCTGGACGTGGCCTCCGTACTCGACGATGTTCGCCCCGTGCTCGGCGAAGGTCCGGGCGACGTCCTCCAGCAGGCGCGAGCGGTCCCAGGAGACGACCGCGATCTGGACGCGGAAGCTCTGCGAGGCGCCGCCGTCCCACTCGACCGGCGTGAAGCGCTCCGGGTTGCGCATGAGCGACTTGACGTTCGGGCAGTCACGTCGGTGGATCGTGATGCCCTTGCCCAGCGAGATGTATCCGGCAATCTCGTCACCGGGCACCGGCGTGCAGCACTTGGCGAGGCGCACGAGGACGTCCTCCACTCCGGGGACGTGGATGCCGAAGTTCTGAGAGGCGACCGCTTCCCGCGCCTTGGGCCGGATCGGGACCGGCTCCTCCTCGACGACCTCCTCCGTCTTCAGCCGATGCAGCACCTTGTTCGCGACCTGGGAGACCTGGAGCTTCCCGGAGCCGAGCGCGAGGTAGAAGTCCTCGGCCTTCTTGAAGCCCATCTCCCGGATGATCTGGGCCAGGAGGGGCGAGCCGGCGAGCTTCCTGTACGGGAGGTTGTGCTGCTTGAGCGCGTTCTCGAGCGACTCGCGCCCCCGCTGCTCGGTCTCTTCGCGCGTCTCGCGGCTGAACCACTGCCGAATCTTGTTACGCGCGCGCGAGGAGCGGGCGAGAGAGAGCCAGTCGCGCGAGGGGCCCCGCCCCGCCTGCTTGGAGGTGAGGATCTCGACGATGTCGCCGCTCTTCAGCTCGTAGTGAAGGGGCACGATGCGCCCGTTCACCTTCGCGCCGACGGTTCGGTGTCCCACGTCGGTGTGCACCGCATAGGCGAAGTCGATCGGCGTCGAGCCGCCGGGCAGGTTCTTGACCTCGCCCTTCGGCGTGAAGACGTACACCTCGTCTGAGGCCAGCTCCGGGAAGGCGCGCTTGAACTCCTGCGGGTCGGCCTCCTCCCGCTGCCAGTCCGCGAGCTGCTTCATCCACGCGAGCTGCTCGGCCTCCGCCTTCTTGCCCTTCTTGCCCTTGTAGAGCCAGTGCGCGGCGATGCCCTTCTCCGCCGTCCGGTGCATCTCCTTCGTGCGCACCTGGATCTCCAGCGGCTTGCCCTCGGGCCCGATCACGGTCGTGTGCAGGGACCGGTACATGTTGAACTTGGGCATGGCCACGTAGTCCTTGAAGCGGCCGGGCATGGGCTTCCAGAGCGAGTGGATGATCCCGAGGGCGCCGTAGCAGTCCCGCTCGCCCTCCTTGCCGGTCTGCTCGACGAGCACACGCATCGCGGTCAGGTCGTAGATCTCGTTGAACTCCTTCCCGCGCTTGGCCATCTTCTCGTAGATGGAGTAGAAGTGCTTCGCGCGCGCTGCGGTCTCGGCCTGGATGCCGACCTTCTCGAGCTCGCGCTTGAGGATCTTGCCGGCCTTGTCGACGTACTTCTCCCGGTCGGCCCGCCGCTCGTTCACCATGGACTGGATCTCGGCGTACTTGCGTGGGTGGAGCGTCTGGAAGGCGAGGTCCTCGAGCTCCCACTTGACCGAGTGGATGCCGAGCCGGTGCGCGAGGGGCGCGTAGACCTCGAGTGTCTCCCGAGCCTTCTGGAGCTGCTTCTGCTTGCCCAGGTACTCGATCGTCCGCATGTTGTGGAGCCGGTCGGCGAGCTTGATGAGGATGACCCGGTAGTCCTCGGCCATCGCCATGACCATCTTGCGGTAGTTCTCCGCCTGCGCCTGTTCGCGACTGTGGAAGTGGATCCGCGTCAGCTTCGTCACGCCCTCGACGAGCCGGGCGATCTCCTCGCCGAACTCGGCGCGCACCTTTTCGA
This sequence comes from Gaiellaceae bacterium, assembly GCA_035640195.1. Classification (GTDB taxonomy): domain Bacteria; phylum Actinomycetota; class Thermoleophilia; order Gaiellales; family Gaiellaceae; genus DASQWP01. The sequence continues at coordinate 2,226 of DASQWP010000307.1, forward strand.
TGGAGGCCTCGGTGTCCTCGACGACGTCGTGGATCAGCGCGGCCGCGATCGTGGCGTCGTCCCGGCGGAGCTCGGCGAGGATGCGGGCGACCCCGAGCGGATGGAGGATGAACGCCTCGCCGCTCCGCCGCTGCTGGTGCTCGTGCGCCTCGCACGCGAAGACGTACGCCCGCTCGAGCAGATCCCGGTCGACGTCGGCGTTGTAGGTCTCCATCTCGGCGAGGAGCTGGTCGAAGAGCTCGCGGTGGCGCTCGGACGCCGCGGTGATGACCTGGGCCGCCATATCCCGATTGTAGCCCCGGGGGTTCGGGGGCGAATCCCGCCTGCCTAGGCCGCGAGCGGGTACGGCTCGCGCAGCGCCGCCAGGAAGGTGGGCGACTCCACGAGGTGACGGCGGGTGGCGGCGTCCTCGTCCAGACCCAGCTCGGCGAAGATCACGTGGGCTTCCGGGCTCCAATGGTCGGGTCCGGCCTGCCACTCGGCCGCCAGGCGTCGCCGGAGCTCCTCGTAGCCGTCCGGGGTCTCCCACAGGCGTTTGACCACGAGCTGGGGCGCAACCGTTCCGTTCCAGTGGTTGGCAGCCAGCTTGAAGGCGACGTCGTAGCGGCCTGCGCGGCGGAAGCGATCGAGTTGGGCGCCGCGCCCGAAGGCGATGGCGCCCGACCGGGCCCCGTCCGCAGTGACGGCGACGCGGAGGTGCTTCCCTTCGCCGACCGCGCCGAGCTCTGAGAGCTCGCAGCCGACCGCGAGGAGCGTGATCCCCGGGTTCCCGAGGCCGAACGGCGCCAGCCGCTCCAGCTCCTCGCAGAGGTCGAGCGTCAGCTCGCGTCCGCGGGCGACTGCGTCGACGCTGAGGACCGGCTCGAGGTCTTCCTCCGTCAGGATTGTCGCGGCGTGCTCCGCGAAGGCAGCTGCGAAGGCGTCGACGTCGCCGGGAGCTATCGACAGTCCTGCGGCCGCCCTGTGGCCGCCCCACCGTCCCAGCAGGTGCGAGCACGCACCGAGGGCGGCGTGGAGGTCGAAGGCGGGGATCGAGCGTCCCGAGCCCGTCCATTCGTCTCCGTCCCCGCCCGCGATCAGGACGACGGGGCGGTGGAAGCGCTCCGCGAGTCGTGAGGCGACGATCCCGATCACGCCGCGGTGCCACTCCTCCCCGGCGAGGACGTAGCCGAGCCTGCGCCGGTGGGCCTCGGGCCATTCCTCCACCTGGCGCACGGCGTCGCGGAGGATCCGGTCCTCGACGGCTTGACGGTCGCGGTTCAGAGACTCGAGCTCGCCGGCGAGACGCCGCGCCTCCTCGGCGTCCTGGGTGAGGAGCAGCTCGAGCGCCGCGGCCGGATGCCCGAGCCGACCGGCCGCGTTGATCCGGGGCGCGAGCCGGAACCCGATGGCGCCGGCGTCCACCGTCGCCGGATCGACGGCTGCGGCCCGCATGAGAGCGCGCAGCCCCGGCTTCGTCGTCCGGGCCAGGCGGCGAAGCCCGGCTGTGACGAGCGCCCGGTTCTCGTCCACGAGCGGGACGACGTCGGCCACGGTCGCGAGCGCGACTACGTCCAGATGCTCTTCGAGCGCAGCCTCGTCCTCGAGGAGCGCCAGGAGGAGCTTGTAGACGACCCCGGTGCCGCAAAGCTCTGGGAACGGGTACCGAGAAGGCCTGGTGGCAACGACCGGGCAGTCCGGGAGGGTCTCGCCCGGACGGTGGTGGTCGGTCACGATGACGTCGAGGCCCAGGCTTCGGGCCTGTGCCGCTTCATCGACCGCGGTGATCCCGCAGTCCACGGTGAGGACGAGGCTGCAATCCTCTCCGGCGAGACGCGCCAGCGTCTCGCCGGATAAACCGTAGCCCTCCTCGAACCGGCTCGGCAGATGCCATTCGACGTCGGCCCCGAGGCCGCGGAGAACGGTCACCGCGAGCGCGGTCGCGCAGATCCCGTCTACGTCGTAGTCCCCGTGCACGCAGATGCGCCCGCCCTCCGCGATCCGCCGGTGCAGGAGCGCACACGCCTCGGCCGTGTCGCCGAGGAGGAGAGGGTCGTGGCGCGGCCGCTCGGCCGCCAGGAACGCCTGCGCGGCCTCGGGGTCGCCGTAGCCCCGCCGGACGAGGACGCTTGCGGTCGTCTCGCGGAGGCCGAGCGCCTGGGCAAGCGCGCGAACCTCAGGGCGGGGGCACGGACGGATCGTCCAGGTGCCCTCGTGCATGGCTTCACGCTAGGGCGCGCATCGGACGGAGTAGCCTGCGGAAGCCGACGCTATGCTCCGATCGTGTCCGAGACGAACTACTCCTCGGGCGACGATTTCGTCGTCGAGTTTCTCGGGTACCGCTTCGGCTTCAACGGCGTCGACTTCGAGCAGCGCGTGAACGCCGCCGCGGTGAAGCTCGGCCTGGTCGAGCCGGGCGAGCTCGATCCCGACGAGACCGCCGATCTCGTCGAGCTGACCGCCCACGGAGTCATCGCCGAGCCGCAGAGCGAGCTCGGCTCGTACCTGGTCCGTCACTGGGAGCGGCTCGCGCTCGTGAACGACGAGTCGCTCGTCTACTGGCTGCGGAAGCTCATCTTCCGCGGGGCCTGGCTCGACCAGCGCGTGAAGGACGAGCTGCTCGAGGTGGACTGGGACGAAGAGACGGCGGAGTTCGGCTACCGCGACCCCGACGGCGGCCGCGCCCTGCTCGAGCTCGCGCCCGTGCCGTCCTGGCACGAGCTCCAGTACAGGCGCTAGTCCTGCGGCAGGATCTCGGCGCAGCGCCGAACGAACGCGGTCGTGAGCCGGATCGCGTTCTCGAGGTCGTCGAGGCGCAGCGTGCTGAACGGCGAGTGGATGTAGCGGCAGGGGACGGAGACGACGCCGGCAAGCACGCCCTTGCCGCTCAGGTGGATCGCGCCCGCGTCCGTGCCGCCCACGGCCGGGAGCTTGTACTGGTATGGAACACCCTCGGACTCGGCCAGCTCGGTGAGGGCGCGGACGACCGCCGGGCTGACGACGATGGTCTGATCCATCACCGTGATCGCCGGGCCGCTGCCGAGCCGGGTCGGCTGGCGCGCCGGGGCGACGCCCGGAACGTCGGCGGCGACGGTGCCCTCGAGCGCGAGCGCGACGTCGGGCTCGATCTGGGCGGCGGCCGTGCGCGCGCCCCGAAGCCCCAGCTCCTCGCCGACCGCGAAGTTCGCGAACAGCGTCACCCCGAGCGTCTCGCCGGCGAGCGCCTCGAGGGTCTTCACGAGGACGGTGCAGCCGACCCGGTCGTCCAGCGCCTTGCCGGCCACGGTCCCGCCCCCGTTCAGCCGCTCGAACGGGTAGGCGATCACGGCCGGAGAGCCGACGCGGACGCCCATCTCCTCCACCTCCGCACGCGACTCCGCGCCCACGTCGACGAAAGCGTCTTCGAGCGGAAGCGGCTTCTCCCGATCGGCCTGCTTGAGGAGGTGCGGGGGAACCGTCCCCACGATGCCCCTGACCGTGTCGCCGCTCTCGGCGAGGATTGTGAGGGCGTGCGCGGCGACGATGCGCTCGTCCCACCCGCCGATCGGGACGACGCGAAGCCAGCCTTCCTCCTCGACGTAGCTCACCATGAAGCCGATCTCGTCCATGTGGGCGTCGAGCATCAGCCTGGGCCCGCCGTCGCCTCCTCGCCTGGCGATCAGGTTTCCGAGCGGGTCGACCCGGACCTCGTCGACGTGGGGGCCGACGAGCTCCGCGAGCCGCTCGCGTACCTCGGCCTCGAAGCCGGCCACGCCGAAGCGGTCGGAGAGGTCGCGCAGGAGCTCGAACGAGTCCACGGCGGCACCCTAGCGGCGCCGGGCGTGCCTCCCGGCTCAGAAGAGGGAGTCGTCGGCCTGGTGAGCGCCGACATGGGCGCGGCCGAGCTTCGTCACGATGCGACCGCGGGGCGTGCGCTGGATGAGGCCCAGCTGGAGCAGAAACGGCTCGTAGACGTCTTCGATCGTGTCCGGCTCCTCGCCGAGCGCCACTGCGAGCGTGGAGAGCCCGACGGGGCCGCCGTCGAACTTGCGCACGATCGCTGAGAGAAGCTCCCGGTCGATGCGCTCGAGGCCCTCGCCGTCCACCTCGAGGAGCGAGAGCGCCTCGCGGGCCACGTCGAGCGTGACCGCGCCGTCGTATCGCACCTCGGCCACGTCGCGCACGCGGCGGAGGATGCGGTTGGCGACTCGCGGCGTCCCGCGGGCACGCCGGGAGATCTCCTCGGCGGCCTCCCCCTCGATCTCGACGCCGAGGATGCGTGCCGAGCGGCGGACGATCCGCGCGAGGTCCTCGGCCTCGTAGTAGTCGAGCCGGTACGTCATCCCGAAGCGGTCGCGAAGCGGCGTCGTCAGGAGCCCGGTGCGTGTCGTCGCGCCCACGAGCGTGAAGGGCGGCAGGTCGAGGGTGAGCGTGCGGGCCGCCGGTCCCTGGCCGACGATGATGTCGAGCCGGAAGTCCTCGAGCGCCGGGTAGAGGATCTCCTCCACGGCGCGATTGAGGCGGTGGATCTCGTCCACGAAGAGGACGTCGCGATCTTCGAGCGAGGTGAGGATGGCGGCCATGTCGCCCTTGCGCTCGAGCGCGGGGCCGGCGACCGTGCGGATGCCGACGCCGAGCTCCTCGCGGACGATGTACGCGAGGCTCGTCTTGCCCAGCCCGGGCGGTCCGGCGAGGAGGACGTGGTCGAGCGCCTCTCCCCTCCCCTTCGCCGCCTCCAGAGCGATCGCCAGCTGCTCCTTCACCCGCTCCTGGCCGACGAACTCGTCCAGCCGGCGCGGGCGGAGCGAGCCGTCGAGCTCCTCCTCGTCCGGGGCGAGGACGGCGGTCGTGATCCGCTCGTCCGTCATCTAGGCGGCCCGGAGCGCTTCGCGGACGCGCTCGGCCGGCGGGAGGTCGGGGTCTGTGTCGGCGAGCCGCTGCTCGGCCTCGGCGAGGGAGTAGCCGAGCTCGACGAGGGCGTCGCGGGCGACCACATGCCCGTCGCCGGCGCCGAGGTGCGGGCCCTCGACGGGGGCCAGCGGCGCGATCCTCTCCCGGAGCTCGAGGACGACCCGTTGCGCCGTCTTCTTCCCGATCCCGGGGATCGTCTGGAAGAGGGCGGCGTCCTCGCGCACGATCGCGCGCTTGAGCTCGCCCGGCCCGTAGCCGGAGACGATCGCGAGCGCCACCTTCGGCCCCACGCCGTTGACGGCGAGGAGGAGCTCGAACATCTCGCGCTCCCCCGCATCCGCGAAGCCGAAGAGCTGGAGCGCGTCGTCGCGGACGTGCAGATGGGTCTCGAGCGCGACCTCCTCTCCCGCCTCGGCCTTCCGCACCGCCGTTGGCGTCGCGAGCAGCCGGTAGCCGACGCCCCCGACGTCGAGGACGAGCCCGTCCGCGTTCCAGGCGACCGCCTTGCCGCGGAGCCGGCCGATCATCGGCGGCTCCCGGTGAGAGCGGCGAGGGGCGGCGCGAGCGCGTGGCAGATGGCGACGGCGAGCGCGTCCGCCGCGTGGTGGGGCTTCGGCACCTCCTCGAGGCCGAGGACGGCGCGCACCATGCGCTGGACCTGCGCCTTCTCCGCGCGGCCGTATCCGCAGACGGCGTGCTTCACCGTCGCCGGCGGGTACTCGGCGCAGGAGATCTCAGCGGCCGCGCACGCGACGAGTGCGGCGCCGCGCGCCTGTCCGACGGAGAGCGCGATGCGGGCGTCGGCGCCGACGTAGGACTCCTCGAGCGCGACCGCCTCCGGCTCGTGCCGGGCGATGAGATCCGCGATCTCGTCGTGGATGCGCTTCAGGCGCAGCTCGAGAGACTGCCGCGCAGGGGTCGGCCACCAGCCGAAGTCGACTGCCTCCAGGCGGCCTCCGCTTGCACTGACGATGCCGTAACCGCACGCTGCCGTGCCCGGGTCGATGCCGAGAACCTTCACGAGTCGAGGTTAGGCGCCCGGTCGGACGTTCCTTCTCAGTCGGGGACAGACCTGACGGTCTTTCCGCGAGGACGCTATGCGTGCACGTTCGCCTTCACTCCGGGGTGATCCACGCACCAGTCCCGCAGGTGGCCGAAGACCTTCGCTCTGATCTGGCCGTCCGTGAGGGCGCCTTCTGGAGACCAGGCGACGCGGACCTCGAAGGTGTCCTCGGTCCTTCGCTCGCTGGGGCACCCGTGACGCTGGAGGTAGGTGCGCAGGTT
>DASQWP010000308.1:0-4285 GCA_035640195.1 Gaiellaceae bacterium
GAGGATCTCGTCGGCAGTGAGGGTCGTCGGGCCGTTCGCGCCCTCGGCGACGACGCGGGCGGACACGCGGGCCGCGTTCTGCGAAGTGATCTGGCGTTCGGTCGCGGCGAGCACGAGCACGTCGCACGGAAGCTCGAGCAGCTCGGCGTTCGTCACGCAGCTCGCCTCGGCGTATCCCGAGAGGTCGCCGTGCTCCCGCCGCCAGGCGTCGACGTGGGAGAGCTCGAGCCCGGCGGGCGCGTAAATCCCCCCGCCGATGTCCGACACGCCGACGACGTGCGCACCGCGGGCGGCCAGCTCGTGCGCCGCGACGCCTCCCACCTTGCCGTATCCCTGCACCACGCAGGCGGTGCCGGCGAGACGCCACCCGAGACGCCGGACGGCCTCCTCGACGACCATGACGACCCCGATGCCGGTCGCCTCGGGCCGCAACACGGACCCGCCGACGGAAAGCGGCTTCCCCGTGACGATCCCGGGCACTGCGTGCCCGACCTGCATCGAGTACGTGTCCATCATCCATGCCATCGTCTGCTCGTCGGTGGCCATGTCCGGCGCGGGGATGTCCCGCTGCGGGCCGATCAGGGGCAGGAGCTCGGACGTGAAGCGTCGCGTCAGCCGCTCGAGCTCGGCGCGGGAGAGGGCCCGCGGGTTGCAGCGGACGCCGCCCTTGGCGCCGCCGTAGGGAAGGCGCAGGAGCGCGCACTTCCATGTCATCCACATGGCGAGCGCAGCGCACTCCCCGAGCGTCACCGCCTCGTCGTAGCGGACTCCTCCCTTCGTGGGCCCGAGCACGCTCGAGTGCTGGACGCGGTAGCCGGGATAGACGGCGAAGGAACCGTCGTCGAGCCGGACGGGGACCGAGGCCGAGAGCGAGCGCTCGGGATAGCGGAGCACCTCGGCGACAGCGCCGGGAATGTCAGCGCGCTCCACGACCTGGTCGAACTGGCCGACCGCCTGGCGAAAGAGCGGGTCGTCGAGCTCGGGGGGGAGATCACCTCGCTCGGCGGATGGCGTCTGCACCTGGGCCACGAAATCTCAGTCTACGAGCTCATTTCCGCACGACGGCTCTCCTCAGGCCGTACGCTCGACCTGGAGAGTGAGCCCGTCGAGCGCTTGCACTCGCACGCGCTCGCCCACGTCGGCGCCTTCCTCACACCGCGCTTGCCAGAGCTCGCCCGCCAGCCGCACCTGACCGCGCGGGCGGCAGGCGGCGACCACCTCCGCGGTCGCCCCGATCATCGTCTCCGGACCCATCTTCACCCGGGCACGCCGGGAGAGCCAGATCCAGAAGAAGGTCTCGGCCACCTCGATGACCGCCGCGACGGCGATGACCGGGATGTCCCAGAAGTCCGGGAGGACGTAGACGGCGAGCAGGATCGCGCCGACGAGCAGCATGGCCGGATTGTCGCGGTTGCCGCCCGACGGCGGGCGAGAGAGAGGGCGCGAGACCCTCTCCCTCCACGCCGCCGGTCAGCGACGAATGAGCTGGAACCCGATGAAGCGGGAGCCCGTCACGACGGCGTCCAGGAGCTCGGTGTCCCGCGCCCGCGAGCGACTGCGGTCGCCCAGGCGGAGAGATCCGATCAGAGCGTCGTTCCGCGGTTGCCTGCGGAGCGTCCTGAGCAGCCCGTCGAACGTGAGCGCGCCGGCCTCCTCCCCGCACTCCTCACCCTCGAAGAAGCAGGGAATCTCGGGGAAGGTCGAGCCGCCGCCTCCGACCTCGATGAAGCCGTCGCGCCGGGCCGTGCGAGGAACGCGCAGCCTCAGGTCCACCTTCGTCGTCCCGGGACCGTGCGTGGCGCCGAGCACGGCGCGGAGCCGGATCGCCTGACCCCTGCGCGCGCGGACGACGTCCTTCGCCACGAACCGGCGGCCGTTCCAGACGAGCACCCTCAGGAGCCGGTAGGCCTCGTATCGCTTCGCGACGTCGAGCCGGGAGACCTCGATGCCCGTAATGGCGATCTCCTCGCCGTCGAAGCCCTGGAGCAGCTCGGCGTTCAGCGTCGGCTCCCAGACCGAGTCGAACGAGATGTCGAACTCCGACGCGAAGCGGTTCGACCGCCGGAGCTGCCAGGTGGCGCCACCGTCCCGGGTCCCGGTGATCCGGTAGGACATCAAGGCGTTGCCGGGCCCGATGCGGTCGATCGTCACGTCGACGTTCACGAGCAGGTGGGAGAAGGCGAGGAACGGCGTGAACTCGGGCAGGACGCCCCGACTCTCGCCGCTCCGCGTCCGGCCCCTGTCGAGGTCGGTCACGACGGACGTGACGGGGGTCGTCGAAGGCCCGTCGCCGAGCTCTGCCAGGATGCCTGCCAGGCGGTCCTGGACGACCGTGCCTGCGTTCTCCGCCACGTTGGCGAGCTTGTAGGAGCCGAAGATCGGGTCCTTCACGATCGTGATCGTGTCCGCCGCCCGCGCCGCCAGCGTGGTGTCGCCGGAGAAGTTGAACGGATGCCCGAACCCGACCGCCTGGCCGTGGCAGACGAACGTCGTCGTCCCGATCCCGGCCGCCGTGACGTCGCCGAGGGAGATCGCCGCGGCGAACGAGTCGCCCGGGCCGAGCTCGGCCGGCGGCCCCGACGAGTCGGCAGACACCGCGGACCCCGCAAACGGGACGAACGGTAGGTTCTGGCGGTCGACCGCCTTTTGCAGGCGCCGCAGGCCGCGGTCGTTGAGCCCGGACACGGAGAGCGGCGTCTTCAGCCGCACGAAGCTCGAGATCTGCGCCACGGAGATTCCGGCGCTGGCCGCCGCTCGCAGGGCGAGCGCCCGCGGGAGGCGGACCCCCTCCCGCTCGAGGGCGAGCCCGCTGCCGCCGGTGCCGGGATCGACGAGGTCGACCATGTCTTCCGCCGGCGTCAGGCCCGCGAGCGTTGAGCCTCCGCCGGCCAGCCCGAAGGCGACGGCGCCGATGAGCTTCTGCTCCGTCGTCACGGGATCCGCCACGTACACCGGTGAGCCGGACGCGCCGAACCACAGCCCGCCCGCAGCGTCGATCACGGGGCCCGACAGGTCGACGACGATCATGTCGCGACCCGGCCCGATGGCGTCGTGGAGGACTCCCAGCACCTCGACGTCGAACACGTCGGGATCACGTCCCCGGGTGACCGAGAGACCTGTCCCGGTCATGCCTATCTCGACATCCTCAACGGCCAGGACGCGCGGGCAGTCGCCGGATAGATCCTCACCCGCCGTCGCGGCCCGCCCGCTCGTGGCGGCGCCGAGAGCAACGAGCGCGGACAGCCCCGTAAGCGCAAGCGCGGCCGCAGCCCCGCGCAGTTTGAGCCTCGTCCTCATCTCCCTCTCTCCCTCGCTCGGCTCCCGTTCCGAGCGGGAGCTTCACCCTGAGGATGGACCTCTCGGGGGCGGAAGCCAAGAGCGACGAGGCAACAGTTCCGCCGGCGCCCGGTAACGGTCCCGTAACAGGCCGCGGGGCGTCGCCGCTCGGAGATCAGATGCCGGGGGTGGGAGTCGAACCCACACGCCCTCGCGGGCAGAGGATTTTAAGTCCAGTAGGCCCCTAGGCGGCCAGTGACAGGGAGAGACGAAAGCCCGGAAACAAGCCGATTCGACGCTCAGCGAGACCTGGCAAGAGGCGTCCTTAGGAGACAAGGGGGTTACCGCTTTCGTTACCGCGGCAGGCCTTGAGACTGGCGTTCAATCCACTGAATGGTACGCCTTCAGCGACCATACTCCCATTGTCGCCACCTTCGAGGACTGGAGCCCGAGCATGAACGACGGAGAGCAGGTGCCTCAAGCAAGAACCCCAGCGGCACCGGCGGACGCTGGAGAAACTCCAGTTGAGAAGCTCGAGGCCCTGGGAGTTCGCGGAATCCTCTGGCGACTTGCCCGGGATGGCCAGATCATCGACGTGCGTTGCGAGATGCCCCAGTGCTATTGCTTCCGGGGTCGTAGGTACTTCGAGCCGATATCGCCGGGTGCCGATTGGATGCCAACGGCCGACCACTATCCGAGACTCAAGATGCATGGAGGTCGCCTCACCCGCGACAACGTCCGACTCGCGCATCGGGTCTGCAACCAACGTGACTACATATGGCGGAAGAAGATCAACGCGATGCTCGGGAAGCGGATGTCACTGGAGGAGATCGCCGAGAAGCTGAACGTGGAGAACGTTCCAACGATTCACGGCACGAACAGATGGACAGCTGCATCTGTTCGGAAGGCATTCGTTTCCTAGAAGCGCCTTGGAGGGCGACGACGTCAGCCCCGCACGGGGCGGGCTACGGCGTCAGCGTGGAGTGGGACGGCAGCGATCGGCTGCGAT
>DASQWP010000309.1:0-6435 GCA_035640195.1 Gaiellaceae bacterium
CTCTGGCGCTCGCGCTCGCCGGCTGCGCCGGGAGCGGAGACGGGCAGAACGGCCCGGGCTCCGTCCTCGCAGATACCGAGGCGAACCTGGGCGCGATCGAGAGCGGCGAGCTTTCTCTCCGGGTGGTCGCCACGGGAACCGGCGAGGAGGGCGGCGAGCTCGGAATCGAGCTCACGGGCCCATTCGCATTCGGCGCCGAAGGCGAGCTCCCTGTCGCCCAGCTCGAGTACACCGAGGTCGACGGCGACGCGAGCGCCGGCACGACGTTCATCTCCACGGGCGAGAAGGCGTTCCTCAAGCTCGAGGACACGACCTACGAGCTGCCGCCGGGCATGGTGCAGGGACTTCGCGGCCGGGGCGCCGACGACGCAGGCCTCGAGAGCCTCGGCATCGAGGACTGGCTGGTCGATCCCCAGGTCTCGGCGGGGCCGGGCGGGACACAGCGGGTCGAGGGCACTCTCGACGTCGCGGAGGCGGCGAGCGACGTCAGCGCGCTTCTTGCAGAGCTCGGCGCGGGGGATGTCGGTCCGCTCGAGGAGGAGACCGCCCAGGTGCTCGAGCAAGCCACGCGGTCGAGCCGGGTCGTGGTCGTCACGGGCGCCGAGGACCGGCTCCTCCGCGAGCTCAGGATCGAGCTCGAGCTCGGCGTCGAGAGTGCGCGGGAGCTCGAGCAGGCCCTCGAGAGCCTCGGTGGCGGCGCCGCGCTCACCTTCGACCTCCGCATCGAGCGCCCGAACGAGCCCGTCCACGTCGACGAGCCCGTAGACGCAGTCCCGTACCCCGGCTAGCGCCCCGTCCGTGGCGGACCCGTCCGGTGCCAGGCACCGGACATGGCGGTTCTCGGCGCTACCGGCGGAGAAGGAGACCGAGGACGGCTCCGAACACGCCGTGCACGGCAGACTCGTAGGCGAAGACACTCCCGTTTCGGAGCAACGGCGGCCAAGCGCCGCTCCTCCGGTCCGGGTGGAGCCGGTCGACGACCGCCATGCCCGGCCAGAGCGCGAGGTTCTCGACCTGCGCCGCGAGCACTCCCTGCCCCACGCCGCGTCCGCCCAGACGCTCGAAGGCGGCGCCGAAGAGGGCCCCGTTCCCCAGATGGAGGGCGGTGCCGACGAGCCGCCACGCGGGCCCCTGCGTGACCACGGCACCGAGTAGACGGACGTCCGAGTAGCCGCGCGGCGGCCGGACCACCCTGCTCGCCAGCGGCTCGACCGCCGCCCAGGCGGCCGCCGCGGCCAGTCCAGCGAGAGCTCCTCTCGGCATCTCCGAGCCTTATGCTCACCGAGTGGACACGCTAAGCCTGGAGGCCCGGCGGAAGCTCACCCTCGCCGCCACCATCCTCGGCTCCTCCCTCGCCTTCATCGACGCCACCGTCGTCATCGTGGCGATGCCGACGATCGAGCAGGACCTCGATCTCGGCCTCTCGGGCCAGCAGTGGATCTTCCTCTCCTACTCGCTCGCTCTCGCGGCGCTCTATCTCGTCGGCGGCGCGATCGGCGACCGCTACGGGCGCCGCTCCACCTTCATCGGGGGCGCGGCCGGCTTCGCGCTCGCCTCGCTCCTCGCCGGCGCGGCGCCCAACGCCGAGTCGCTGATCCTCGCCCGCACGCTCCAGGGCGTTGCGGGGGCGTTCCTGACGACGAACTCGCTCGCGCTTCTGCGCGGCGTCTACGCCGACCAGGCGGGGCGCGCGGTAGGGCTCTGGACCTCCCTCACGAGCGTGGCCACCATCGCGGGCCCGCCCGTCGGCGGGGCGCTCGTCGAGTGGGTCTCCTGGCGCTGGATCTTCCTCATCAACCTCCCCCTCGCCGCCCTCACGGTCGTCCTCGCCCGCCTCGGACGCTGCCACGAGCCTGTGCAGGTGCGGGTGGGTCGCCTCGACCTTCCGGGCGCGGCGCTCGCAGCGGTGGGCTTCGGCTCGCTCACGTACGGGCTCGTCGAGGGCGCCGAGCGCGGCTTCGGCGGCTACTGGTGGGCGTTCGCCGTCGCCGCGGCCGCCCTCGCCGCCTTCGCGGCCGTCGAGCGCCGTGTGGCGGAGCCGATGCTCCCCTTCGAGCTCTTCAGGCGCCGCAACTTCGCCGTCGCCAACCTGGAGACGTTCGTCGTCTACGCCGCGCTCTACGGCTTCTTCGTCTTCTTCACCATCTACCTCCAGTTCCTCGGCTTCACGCCCTTCGAGGCGGGACTGATCAACATCCCGTCGAGCCTCATCATGATCCTCCTCGCCGCCCGCTTCGGCATGCTCGCCGACCGCCACGGCCCGCGCCTCTACCTCACCCTGGGGCCGGTGCTCCTCGGCGCGGGCGCGCTCCTCTTCCTGCTGGTGGACGAGCGCTCGGACTTCTGGACCGCAGGAATCGCCAGCCTGGCGATCTTCTCGCTCGGCCTCGCGGTCCTCGTTGCGCCCATCACGGCGACCGCTCTCAAGTCCGCGCCCGAGCGCTACGCGGGGATCGCCTCGGGCGTGAACTCGACGGTCTCCCGGCTCGGGAGCCTGATGGCCGTCGCCGTCATCGGGCTCGTCATCTCGCTCGTCTTCGACGCTCAGGTCGACCGGAGCGACGGCGTGCCCCTGGCGAAGGATCAGGAAGCCGGGCAGCTCCGGGATGCCTCCATCGACGGCTTCCGGGCGGGGATGCTGCTCGCCGCCGGCCTGGCGTTCCTGGGCGCCGCCGTCGCCGCCGCCGGCATCTCGAACCGCGAGGCGCGGGGCGAGGAGCCCTCCGTCAGCGAACAGGCACCGGCGCCAGCTGGAAGTTGAGCGGGCGGGCGCGCTCGCGGCAGCGCTCCACGGCCTCCTCACGCGTCTCCCCGAATCCGTAGAGGATCGCCAGCCTGTAGCTCTGCGCGTCGTTGACGCCTTGCTCGGAGAGGTGGAGGCCCGGGCGGACGAGCAGCTCGACGTCGGGGTCGGGGTCGGGAACCGCCTCGACGAGGGCGTCGTGGAAGACCCGCAAGCAGTAGCTGACCCCCACGCCGTCGGGCGCAGCGGTCTCCCAGGCGGGATCGTCGCCCCCGGCGAGCGCGAAGAGCGCGTCGTACGTCGAGCGTCCATGAAGGCCGAGGACGAGCGGCGCGAACTGGGAGGCGATGCGCGCGTTCACCTCGATGATCTGGGCGGGGCCCTCCTCTGGGACGAAGAACTCGACGTTGTAGAAAGCACCCTCGAGCCCGAGGGCCGGTGCGATCCGGCCGGCGACGTCCGCGAGCTCCGCCAGGCGCTCCTCCGGCAGCGCCGAGGGATACTCGAAGCGCTCGAACGAGAGCGTACCCGGGTACTTGACAGAGTCAGTGACGCCGATCGTCGTGGCCCGGCCCCCGTGCACGTAGCCCTCGAGCGTGACCTCCGTGCCGGAGAGGAGCTCCTCGGCCAGGAAGCCGTGCGCGTTGGCAGGATCGGCCCCGGCAAGCGCGGCGATCTCCGCGTACCGCGTCGTGTAGCGGTCGAGCTCGTGCAAGCCGAGGAGGTCGTGCAGGTCGTCGATGCGATACACGTTCTGCGAGAGGCGCCCGACGACGGGCTTCACGAAGAAGGGGACGTCGAAGGGGAGCCGGCTGTCGAGCAACGCGAAGGCGGGCGTCGCCTCGGGAGCCGCCTTCCGCTGCACTGCGCGTGACGTCGGCTTGTGCTGACAGGCGACGAGGGCGCCCGGCGTCGGCCCGGGCAGGCCACGCCGTTCGGCCAGGAGGGCGGCGAGCAGGGCTGACTGGTCCTTCGTGCCGACGACGCCGTCGGCGGGCAGGCGCTCGCACTCGGCCAGGAACCCGCGCGGGTCGAAGTCGTCCAGCTGGTCGAGGTCCGTGCCCGCGCAGCGAACGCGATAGCGCTGCTCGAGCCCGGCCGCGCGGATCGACTTCAGGTCCCGCTCCTGCGGGCACAGCACCAGGATGTCTCTCATAGGGGGGCCCCGCGCGGAGCGCGAGCCGTGAATGCTACCCGTCGGAATACGCTACGGGCGTGATCGCCGCCCGCACGGACGTCGTCGGCAGCCTGCTGCGGCCGCCGGAGCTCCTCGAGGCCCGCGAGCGCCTGGCGCGCGGCGAGCTTGGGGCGCCCGAGTTCAAGCGGATCGAGGATCGGGCCGTCGACGAGGCGATCCGGCTTCAGGAGGAGGCCGGGCTCGAGGTCGTCACCGACGGAGAGATGCGCCGGCTCTCCTTCCAGAGCCAGCTCACGGAGGCCGTCGACGGCTTCGGCGAGTGGGACCTCGACGCCTTCCTCTGGGGCGAGTGGCACGGGGCCGAGGTCGGCGACAGCACGATCGAGCGTCCCCCCATCGGAGTCGTCGGCAGGCTCAGCCGCCGGCGCTTCCTCTCTGCCGAGGAGCTGACCTATGCGCGCGGACGCACGGAGCGGGTCGTCAAGATCACCCTTCCGAGCCCGAGCCTCTTCGCCAACTTCTACGATCCCGACCGCTCCCGGGAGGCGTACGCGACGCTGGAGGAGTTCCTGGGCGACGTCGCCGAGATCCTGCGTCAGGAAGTCGAGGAGCTCGTACGGCTCGGCGCCGAGTACCTGCAGCTGGACGCTCCGCACTACCCGCTTCTCCTCGATCCGGGCTACCGGGACTTCTACGCGAGCCGGGGGTGGCCGGCCGAGCGCTGGCTCGAGCTCGGTCTCGAGCTCGACAACATGGTCATGGGAGAGCATCCGGGCGTCACATGGGGGTTCCACCTCTGCCGCGGCAACCAGGCGAGCCGGTGGCTCGTCGAGGGCGGCTACGACTGGCTGGCGGCGCGGCTCTTCCCGCACGTGCGCGCGGAGCGGCTCCTTCTCGAGTACGACGACGCGCGCTCGGGCGGCTTCGAGCCGCTGGCCGAAGTCCCCGAGGACAAGGTCGCAGTCCTCGGGCTCGTGACGACGAAGAGCGGTCGGCGGGAGACGCCGGAGGAGCTCGAATCGCGTGTGCGCGAGGCCGCGCGCTACCTCCCGCTGGAGCGGCTCGCCCTCTCGCCGCAGTGCGGCTTCGCCACCTCGGTGCTCGGGAACGCGCTCTCCCTCGAGGACCAGAAGGCGAAGCTGCGCACGATCGCAGAGACCGCCGGCCGCGTCTGGGGATGACGGTCGCCCTCGACGGCAACGGCCTGACGCTCGGCGAGGTCGTGCGGGTGGCGCGCGGGCGCGAAGAGGTCGTTGTTCCCCGCGAGGTCCTCGCTCGCCTGGGCGAGACCCGAGCGCTGGTGGAGCGGGCGGTAGAGCGCGGCGACGAGGTCTACGGGCTCACGACGGGCGTTGGCGCCCGCAAGAAGGTCCGCGTGCCGCCGGAGGAGATCCCGGCGTTCAACCGGGCGTTGATCGCGAACCACCGAGTCGCGCAGGGGCCGGACGCCCCCGAGGACGTCGTGCGCGCGACCATGCTGCGCGTCGCGAACGCGCTCGCCAAGGGGACGGCGGGGGTCAGGCCGGAGATCGTGCTCAGGCTCGCGCGCGCGCTCAACGAGGAGGAGCGCCCGCGCGTCCGCCTGCTGGGCTCGCTCGGACAGGCCGACCTCGCGCCGCTCGCGGACCTCGCCCACGAGCTCTTCGGCGACGTCGAGCTCGCCGCCAAGGAGGGGCTGGCGCTGCTCAACTCGAACGCGTTCTCCACGGCGCTCGCCGCGCTCGCGCTCGCCGACCTCGAGCGGCTGCTCGCCGCCATGGACGTGGCCGGCGCCCTCGACCTGGAGGCGTTCGCCGCCAACCTCACGCTGCTCCACCCCGCGATCGGCGAGGTGCGGCCCTATCCCGGTATCGCGCTCACGCTCGCTCGCTTCCGGTCGCTGCTCGAGGGAAGCTCCCTCTGGGAGCCGGGCGCCGCGCGGAACCTGCAGGATCCACTCACCTTCCGGTGCCTCCCCCAGGTGCACGGCGCCGTCCGCGACGCCTTCGCCTTCGCCCGCGGCCAGCTCGAGGTGGAGCTGAACGCCTCGCAGGAGAACCCGCTGGTCATCCCGGGCGAGGAGCGGATCGTCTCCGTGGCGAACTTCGACGTCCTCCCGCTCGCGGCGGCGCTCGACTTCGTCCGCATCGCGTTCGCTCCCGCGGTGACGGGCGCCTGCGAGCGTCTCGAGAAGCTCCTTCAGGGACCGCTGACGGGCCTTCCGGACGGGCTCGCGCCCCGCCAGGGCCTGGCGGAGAACTCGCTGGGCGAGCTGGGCGTGGCCGCGCAGGCGCTCGCGGCGGAGGCGCGCCTGCTCGCCCAGCCCGTCTCGTTCGAGCTGGTGACGACGACGCATGCGGAGGGGATCGAGGACCGCATGACGATGGCGCCGCTCGCCGCTCGCCGTCTCGCCGAGATGGTGGAGCTCGGCGAGCGCGTGGTGGCCATCGAGCTCGTCGTCGCCGCTCAAGCGGTCGATCTCCGCAAGCCGCCCGTTCTCGGTGCCGGCACCCGCCGGGCGCGCGACCTCGTCCGCGAGCGGATCCCCTTCATGGGCGAGGGCGACCCCCTCGCG